>CBESNX010000106.1:0-5638 GCA_965531025.1 uncultured bacterium | reverse complement strand
CCACGCCGCCCGGCGTTATACAGCAGCAGCTTGGGGAAGGTGTCGCAGCGCTCGACGTCGGGCCGGTCGGTCATCGCACCCTTGAAACGGCCGCGATCCCCGACTGGCGGAGGACGACGCCCGACGTCTCCGGCACCGTATGGGTTTCGGACAAAATCATTCCTCCCCTCTTCCCGGGCCCTTATTCTTGCGTTGCCGGCCCTGGGCGGATTAGCTCCTATAGTCTATCCGCGCACGGCGTCAAGCCGGAAGCGCCAAATAGTGTAAACGGCTGGGTGTTGCCCGGGCGTTCACGATCGCGTGGCCTGCGGGGAATTCGGTTGCGGCCGGTCGGTTTCCCCCGCCCATGCCACCGCCGCATCGCCGTTGCCGGGCAAGTGCCGGCGCGGGGAACGCAGCCCCGGCGCTAATGTGGCTGCCGCGAGATGTCGTTCAGGCGGTCCGTGGCGGCCAACGTCATCAAAAATGAAATTTCAACAGATCAAAAAAATTCAGTTGTCCTCGGGGAACTGCCTTGTGACAATTCCAAGTCACAAAATGTCCTCCGGCGTTGACGCTTCACCGCAGGGGCGTCGCCTGATCAGGCCGGACACGAAACTACCACGGAACGAGCCGCGGCGTTTGGGCGGGGCTCCGCGCTTCCGGAGCGACGCGTCGGGAGCGGTCGCGACAGGGGAGGGGATTTCTTGGGGGAGCGAGGGGCCGAAGTTCTCGCTGTCATCATCAGGGCCATTGATCGGCTGAACGAACGTGTCGGCCGCATAACGTCGTGGCTGGTGCTGACGATGGTGCTCACCACCTTTTTGGTCGCCACGCTCCGCTACGGCTTCGACCTGGGCTGGGTGTGGCTCCAGGAACTGTACGTCTGGATGTTTGGCACCATCATCATGGTCGGTGTCGGATATACCCTCCTGCACGACGGCCACGTGCGGGTAGACATCTTCTACCTGGCGGCTGGCGCTCGCGCCAAGGCCTGGGTCAACCTGATCGGTACGCTCTTTCTTCTGTTTCCCACCATCGCAGCGGTCGGCTGGGTCATCTGGCCCTATGTCCTGCTGTCGTGGCAGCGGCTGGAGACATCGCGCGAGGCGGGCGGCATGCACGGCCTTTTCCTGTGGAAGACCACGATGCTGGTGTTCTGTGTCTTGCTGTTCGTTCAGGGTCTGGCCCTTTTGTTCCGCAGCGTTCTGGTGCTGAGCGGCAGGAAGGAACCGGCCAAGCCGACCACTTCGGCGACTACGGAAGCCTGACATGATCACGGCGGACATCATGAGCGTGCTGCTTCTTGCCACCGTGTGCGCCACCATGATGTTGGGCTTTCCGGTGGCGTTTACGCTCTCGGGGGTCGCCGTGGCTTTCGCCTGGATCGGCAGCTCCCTCGATTTGTTCGACATCGTCTTCTACACCGCGTTGCCGTCGCGTTTCTTCGGTATCATGAGCAACGAGATCCTGGTGGCGGTGCCCCTGTTCGTGTTCATGGGCGTCATGCTGGAACGCTCGAAGGTGGCCGAAGAGCTGTTAAGAACGATGGGGCAGTGCTTCGGCCCCCTGCGCGGCGGCCTCGGCATCTCCGTGACCTTCGTCGGGATGCTGCTCGCCGCGTCCACGGGAATCGTCGGCGCCACGGTCGTCACCATGGGCCTTCTCAGCCTGCCGACGATGCTGCGCGCGGGATACGACCATAAGCTCGCGTGCGGCACGATCTGCGCGTCGGGCACCCTCGGCCAGATCATCCCGCCGTCGATCGCCCTGGTTATCCTGGGCGACACCCTCGCCGGCACATACACCGAATCGCAACTCGCCAAGGGCAACTTTCTGGTCGAGCCGTTCAGCGTCATCGACCTCTTCGCCGGTGCATTGTTCCCGGGATTGACCCTGGTCGCGCTGTATATCGGCTGGCTGATCCTGGTCGCCATTTTCCAGCCCAAGGCATGCCCGGCGTACTATGAAAAAGGGGTCGAACTGCGCGTGCTCGCTGTCCAGGTCGCCAAGGCCCTCCTGCCGCCGGCGTTCCTCGTGGTCTCGGTCCTCGGCTCGATCCTCGGCGGGCTGGCGACGCCGACGGAGGCCGCCTCGTTCGGCGGGGTCGGTGCGATGCTCCTCGCCGCGACCAAGCGTCGACTCAACCTGAAGGTGATGACGGAAGTGGTCCGCACGACGACGCGAATCAGCTGCATGGTCTTCAGCATTCTTATCGGCGCCTCGCTGTTCTCGCTGACCTTCAGAGGGTTCGGCGGAGACGAGCTGGTTCACCGCTTCCTGACGGGACTGCCCGGCGGTTTTGTCACGACGATGGCCGTCGTCATGGCGGTGATGTTCCTGCTCGGCTTCGTGCTCGACTTTATCGAGATCGTCTTCATCGTCGTGCCGATCGTGGCGCCGGCATTGTTCGCTGCCGACATCAGCCCGGTGTGGCTCGGCGTCATGATGGCGATGAACCTGCAGACCAGCTTCCTCACGCCGCCGTTCGGGTGGGCGCTGTTCTACATCCGCGGCGTCGCGCCGGAACAGATCCGCACGGTCGAAATCTATCGCGGCGTTGTGCCCTTTGTCCTGATCCAGCTCATCGGTCTCGCCATCCTGGCCTACAACCCGGAGCTCGCTACCTGGCTTCCGAGCAAGATCTTCGGCTAACCGGCGCCCTATTGGGCCGCAACCGCGACGTCGTCGTCCTTGTTGAAGGTGCTGACCTCGCGGGCGAGATCGGCGATGAGTTCGGTTATCGGCTGGATGCCGTGGACGGCAATGGTGGCGGTGAATTCGACCGGGGCCATCGGCGGGTCGGTCTCGATGATCCTTAACTGACCCGACTCGAGTCGGTCGCGGTAGCAATCCACCGGGAGGAACGTGATTCCGAGGCCGGCGGTGGCCAGGGAGGCCGCCACCGAGATGCTCTTGCAGGTATAGAACCGGCGGCAGTACGCGTTTCCAGAGCGGAACCAGTCCTCGATCCGCGCGTGGTGATAGGACCCGCGAGACAGCGCGATGACGGGCCAGCGCTGCAGGTCCCGCGGCCCGAGACGGCCGTCCGCCACGCCCAAGGCCGGGCTCGCCATCCATTCGAAATCCATGGTGCCGAGCGAACGCGTAACGAGGTCGAACCCGGGTATCCGGCCGGGAGCGAGAACCAGGTCGAGTACGCCGGCGCGCAGGCGCTCGACCAGGTCCTGCGTCAAGGCCTCATCCAGCTCAAGGACGAGCTTGGGGTAGCGTTCGTGCAGCGTCCGCACCAGCGTGGGCAGCCACGTCACCGAGATGACCTCGGCAACGCCCATGCGCAATGTGCCTGGAATGGTCTCCGGGGCCGAGATGCGTTCACGAATCTCGGCGGTGAGTTTGAGAAGCTCTTCCACGTACCGGACCAGCTCGCGCCCCTTGGCGGTGACCCGCGCCGTCCGCTTTGAGCGGTCGAACAACGCGACGCCGAAATCGAGCTCCAGATCATGGATGCGCATCGATATCGTCGACTGGGTGGAGTTCAGCCGCTCCGCCGCGGCCGTGAAGCTTCCCAGTTTCGCCGCCCAATAGAGCGTCTCCAGCTGCTTGATGTTCACGGTGTCTTCCGTTCCCTGCAAGAGCGACGCGCCGTGGCCGCGGGCCGCGGCGGAGGTGGCGCCCGGCGCCTCACGGCGCTTGTCCGTCCTCGCGCGGGGGCTCCTCCGCGCGGATGTCCTTCGCCACCATGTCGGCGGACACGGAATCCTCCATATCCAGCTGCAATGCCTGGTTCAGCTTGTTGAACAGAATGCAGATCCCGATGCGGACCGTCAGTTCGACGATCTGCTGATCCGAAAAGTGCCGCTTCAGCTCGGCGAACATCCCGTCGCCGATTCCCCACGCGCGCTCGGTGACGAGTCGCGCGTAGTCGCGCACGAGGCGGTCGCGCTCATCGAATCCCGGCGGGTCCGCCTCGAGGATCCGATCGACGGTTGCGCCATCGATGCCGAGATCGACCAGGGCCGCGCCGTGGTGTCCTACGCAGTACCTGCACGCGTTGACGCGGCTGGCGGTGACGACGGCGATCTCGACCAGGCGGCGCGGCACGGTGCCTCGATCGCGCCATGCGTCCAACAAGCCGTATAAATGGCGGAATGCGTCCGGCGAATGGGCAAGCACCCTCACCTGGTTGGTGAAGTCGCCGTAGTCCCGGGTGAACTTGCGATAAAGCGGTTTCAGCTCGTCGGGGACGGATTCAAACGGAACGTCGGTTACCTGCGCCACGTTTTCCCCGATCCCAAGGGCGTCGACCGCAGAGATCGCCCTCTCGACCGGCGCCGGAGGGTCCCCGCGTCCCTCGCCGTCCGGATGGGCCGGATGGGAAGGCCCGTACCGGTCGGCGTTGCCGTCGTTAAGAAAAATTCTTATTCGCAACGTATCAAATTTTCCGGTCATAATAAATTGAAAAATATCGTTTGTTTTGAAGTTCACCCCTACCCATACTCGATTGACGAATGGCTGGCGGGCTTTCCCAGGTCAGGGCGCGCACAGGGACGCACCGCTACGCTCCAGCATTTCGACGATAAATCGGGGACCGGCCGGGCTGGCCGCCTGGCGTTCCCCGGAATTCAAGGGAGGGAAACGATGAAACGGAGAACGCTACTGACAGGCGCCGCGGCGGTCACCGCGGTTGCCGCGGCTTCGGCATTTCCAAAGCCGGCTATCTCGCAGGGCCGCAGGAAATGGCGGCTGATCACGACGTGGCCCAAGAACCTGCCCGGCCTCGGCACGGGGGCCCAGTATTTCGCCGATCAGGTCACGAAATGCACGGGTGGCCGGCTCACCGTTAAGCTCTACGCCTCGGGCGAGGTGGTGCCCGCGTTCGAGTCGATCGACGCCGTCGCGTCGGGAACGGTGGAGATGGGGCACGGAGCGCCGTATTACTGGAAAGGCAAGGCGCCGGCCTCACAGTTCGTGAGCAACATTCCGTTCGGATTTACGGCGCTGGAGTACAACTCCTGGTACCACTACGGCGGCGGCAGCGCGCTTTGCGACGAACTGTACCGCGATCAGCTCGGGTGCAAGTTCCTGGTCTGTGGCAACACCGGCCCCCAGCACGGCGGTTGGTCCAAGAAGAAAATCAGCACCGTCGATGACTACAAGGGCCTGAAGATGCGCATGCCGGGAATCCCCGCCGAGGTCTTGACGCGGATGGGCGCCACCGTGGTCAACCTGCCGGGCAGCGAGGTCGCGGCGGCGCTGGCCGCGGGAACCATCGACGCGGTCGAATGGAACAACCCCTACGGCGAGGCGGCGATGGGCTTCTGGCGTTACGCCAAGTACTACCTCACACCGGGGTGGCACGAGCCGGGCACGGTTCTCGAGCTGTTCATCAACGCCAAGGAATGGGACAACCTCGAGGACGATCTCAAGGCCATTGTCGAGCAGTGTGCCTACTCGACCAATCAGGTGATGCTGTGCGAGTTCCAGGCGCGGTCGGGACCGGTCCTCAAGAGCTTCCTGGATGACCATGGGGTCATCCTCAATACCCTCTCGGACGAAATCCTGACGAAGCTCGGCAACGTGACCGGCGAGGTGCTCTCGGAGCTCGCGGCGAAGGACAAGATGAGCGCAAAGGTCTTGAAGAGTATGATGGCATTCCGTAGCCAGCAGAAGAAATACACCTCCATTTCGGACGGCG
>CBESNX010000105.1:0-5694 GCA_965531025.1 uncultured bacterium | reverse complement strand
CAGGGCGGCGACGCCGCCCAAGGCCATCACCGCGACGAACGTCGCCGGCACCAGCCACAGGGCGCGCCCGCCTTTTTGCGCGGCGTACAGTCCAACGGCGATCATCGCCAGCACATGGTCGAGCCCGCCGAACGGATGCGCAAGCCCGGCGGAAAACGTTTCTCCCGCATCGCCAAGGCCGGTATGGGCCTGCGCCGCGCGCGCGGCGAAAAGGCCAATGAAAGCAAGGGAACAAGCGGCTAAGCCGGGAAGTTTTTGAGAAGAAAGCAGGCGAAACATCGACCTCCCCCCGTTGTCGTGGACCTAAAGACGAGCGGCACAATGAACGGAAGGTCTGCCCCGATGTTTCGGAGGGCATCGCCTTCTGTCCGGGTGCACCCCGCCCGAACAGCGTGCGCAGACGCGGTGATGGCAGGTTTCCTGGCTCGCGGATCGACGCCCAAGCGCCTGGCCTTCCCGGTCACCCAGTGGCCGCGCAACGGCTTTGGGCTCTCCGCCTACAGTTGCGGGGGCAGCCACGGCTTTGGTCCGTTTCCGCCGGACATCCCGCGCCCCCGCCGCTTGCGGGGCTGCGCCGCGATTCCCGTCGGAGACCGCACCGTGTTCCCTTTTATCCCCCCTCGGGGGACACCATCGCGACGCACTATAGTCGTGGCGAAGAAACCCCGTCAAGTGCGCCCGCCGCGGCGCGGTGCCGCGCCGATTCGCCCCGCGGGCGGCGCCACAGGGGCGCCTGCGGCGGGCTGAGAGCGGGCCATGGCGCCAGTGGCGCGGCGTAAGCCGCGCGAATTGGCGCGGGCCATACCGGGCGCGCCGTCCGGACGTGCGCGGGACTTCCCGGGCGGTCAAGCGCGCCGCAAGCGGGGCTTGAGCCGGCCTGTGGTAATTTCTTTCCACCTTTCCTAAATTGGGTGCAGAATATGGCTGATTTCCCAAGGGGAACGCCAAGTGCGCCGGACCATCGCCCTCGTCGACGACGATCAGAACTTCCTCACCTCTGTTTCCATGGCCCTGGAAGCCGAAGGGTTCGACGTGCGCACCTACGCCGACGGCGCCGAGGCCCTGCGCGGGCTGACCGCCCACCCCGTGGACCTCGCCATATTGGACATCAAGATGCCGCGCATGGACGGCATGGAGCTCCTGAACCGTCTGCGCCGCCAGTCCCAGGTGCCGGTCATCTTTCTCACCTCCAAGGACGAGGAGATCGACGAGTTGCTGGGATTCCGCATGGGGGCGGACGATTACGTGAGCAAGCCCTTCTCCCAGCGCCTGTTGATCGAGCGCATCCGCGCGCTCTTGAGACGCAGCGAGCTTGCGGCCAAAGCTTTGGGCGCGGGGGCCGGGGAAGGCGCCATCGTGCGCGGCGATCTGGTGATGGATCCGGATCGCCACCTTTGCACCTGGCGCGGCCAGCCGGTGGCGCTGACCGTCACCGAGTTCCTGATTCTGCAGTCGCTGGCCACGCGCCCCGGGCACGTCAAGAGCCGCGATCAGCTCATGGATGCGGCCTATGGCGAGCACATTTACGTGGACGACCGCACGATCGACAGCCACATCAAGCGGTTGCGCGGGAAATTCAAGGTCATAGACCCCGAGTTTTCCCACATCGAAACCCTTTACGGCCTCGGTTACCGCTACCGCGACAAGTGACGCGCGAGGGGCAATACATTCCGGCAATGATTTAGGGCAATGATTTGAGCCATGGCAGTCGACGCGCCGCCCCGACCCCACCGGCGGTCCCAACCGCTGCACCCGGTCCGGCCGCGCCGGGGCCGGTTCCGGTCGCTGACCTGGCGCATCCTCGCCCTCAACGTGCTGGCGCTGCTCACCCTCGTCGGCGGTCTACTTTTTATCGGTCAGTATGAACGAAGCCTGATCGAGGCGGAGCTCGATTCCTTGACGGTTCAGAGCGAGATCATCGCCGCCGCCCTCGGCGAGGCGGCGGTGAGCAGCAGCCCGGCGGAGGGCCAGGACTTCCTTTCGGGCCTGGCGCGGCCCATCGTACGGCGTCTTGCCGGTCCCGCCGAGCTGCGGGCGCGGCTGTTCGCCGCCAACGGGGATCTCGTCGCCGACAGCCGGGCCCTGGCCGGACCCGGCGGCACGGTGCAGATCGAGGAACTGCCGCCGCCGCGTGCCGGCCGGGGCGTTTCCGGGCTCGTGATCGACGCCTATGAGTGGGTGGTCGAAAGACTGCCGCGGCGCCAGCGGTTCCCCCCTTACCGCGAGACCGCGCCGCAGCAAGCCGGCGACTACGAGGAGGCGACGGCTGCGCTCAACGGCGATGTCGGGCGCGCCGTGCGGACCGCCTCAAACCAGGGGCTCGTGCTCTCGGTAGCGGTGCCGGTCCAGCGCTACAAGCAGGTGCTTGGCGTGCTGATGCTTTCCGTCGGCAGCGGCGCGATCGAGGAGAGTTTGCGCGACGTGCGCCTCAATATCCTCAAGGTCTTCTTCATCGTCCTCGTCATCACGGTCTTGCTTTCCCTTTATCTCTCCGGCACCATCGCCCGGCCGGTGCAGCGCCTCGCCGCCGCCGCCGAGCGGGTGCGTCGCGGCCGCGGCCGCAAGGTTGCCATTCCCGATTTCTCGCGCCGGCGGGACGAGATCGGGGATCTCTCGAGGGCGCTCAGGGACATGACCGATGCCTTGTGGGAGCGCATGGACTCCATTGAAACATTCGCCGCCGACGTGGCCCACGAGATCAAAAATCCGTTGACCAGCCTGCGCAGCGCCGTCGAGACCGCCGCCAGGGTGGAGGAGCCCGACCAGCAGCGGCGCTTGATGACCATCATCCTCGACGACGTGCAAAGGCTGGACCGGCTGATCAGCGACATTTCCGACGCATCCAGGCTCGATGCGGAACTCTCCCGGGCCGAGAGTGTGACGGTCGACATCGCCGGCATGCTCGAGACCGTGGTGGAGGTCCATCGCGCCGGCGGTGCGGATGATGGCCCGCGGCTCGAGCTCGACATCGCCGATCACCAGGATCTCGAGGTCTCCGGATTCGAAGAGCAGTTGGTGCGGGCGTTCCGCAACCTGGTCAGCAACGCGATCTCCTTCAGCCCGCCGGGGGGGACGATTACGCTGAAGGCTTGGCGCGAGGGGGCGTTTGTCAAGGTCGCCGTCGAGGACCAGGGGCCGGGGCTGCCCGAAGGCAAAACCGAGGCCATATTCGACCGCTTCTATACCGAGCGGCCCAAGGGGGAAAAGTTCGGCGTCCATTCCGGCCTGGGCCTGAGCATTGTTAGGCAGATCATGAGCGCCCACGGCGGCCACATCGAGGCCGAGAACATCCACCGGGACGATCAAGTCGCGGGCGCCCGTTTCACCCTGGCCCTGCCGGCAGGCGGCGTGGATGGGTAACACAGCGGTGCGAGGGAAAGGGGCCGACAGGCGGCGGCGCGGCCACCAAAGCCGATCATGCGGGTCCATGATCCAGGTCCACGCCACCTGTGTTGAACTGGACGGGATCGCGTGCCTGCTGCGCGGCCCGCCGGGGAGCGGCAAATCCGACCTTGCGCTCCGCCTGATCGATCTTGGGGCGCGCTTGGTGGCCGACGACCAGGTGGTGTTGACGCGCCATGGGCAGCGCGTGGTCGCTTCCGCCCCGCCAACCCTTGCCGGGATGATCGAGGTCCGCGGCCTCGGCGTCATGCGCGTGCAAGGCGTGGCCGAGGCGTCGCTCGGCCTCGTGGTCGACCTCGTTGCCCCGGAAAAGGTCGAGCGCGTGCCTGAGCCCGCGACCTGCGAGTTTCTTGGCGTCACCCTGCCGTTGATCGCCCTTGCCCCGTGCGAGGCCTCGGCGGCGGCGAAGGTTCGCCTTGCGGCGCGCAGGGGGATTATAATTCCAGTGCGATGAAATCTGAGGCCAAGCCCTTGCAACGGCGGCGCACCTCCGGCGCGGCATCGCCCGATCCCGCCACCCGGACCGACCGCGCGCAGGCGGCGCGCGCGCAAGGGGCAGGTTTGCGCGTCGTTCTGGTCACGGGCATGTCGGGGGCCGGCAAATCGTCGGCGCTCAAGACCCTCGAGGACATGGGATACGAGGCGGTCGACAATCTGCCCCTCTCTCTGCTTGGCACTCTCGTGCGCCCGGACGGCGGTCATCGGGCGCCGCTTGTGATCGGCGTCGACATCCGCACCCGCGATTTCGGGGTCGATTCTTTCCTCGCGGAGCTCGATCACCTGATGGATCACCGTGACCTCGACGTGCGTCTCTTGTTTCTCGACAGCACCGACGAGGTGCTTTGCCGCCGCTATGCCGAAACCCGGCGCCGGCACCCGCTGGCGGGGGACAGGCCCGTGGTCGACGGCATCATGCACGAGCGCCGGCTGGTTGCGCGCCTGAGAGAGCGCGCCGATCACGTCATCGACACGACGGATCTGGTGCCGGGCGCATTACGCCGGCTTCTTAAGGGCAATTTCGCCCTTGACACGCCGGCCGGCCTGGCGGCCTTCGTCACCTCCTTTTCCTACCGTTACGGTCTGCCGCGCGAAGCCGATCTCGTGTTCGACGTCCGCTTCCTCAAGAACCCCCATTACGAGCCGGCGTTCAAGGGCCGCACCGGCCTCGAGGCGCCGGTCGGTGAGTTCATCGCCACCGATCCCGGTTTCGCGGAGTTTTTCGACGGCCTGACCGACCTGCTGACGACGCTCCTGCCCCTTTACGAACGGGAGGGCAAAAGCTATCTGACGATCGCGCTGGGGTGCACCGGCGGACGGCACCGCTCTGTGTATATCGCGGAAAGGCTGGCGGCGTGGTTGCGCGATCAGGGCCTGCGCGTGGGCATCAACCACCGGGATCTGGAGAGGCAATGATGGTGCGCCTCAGTTTGGCGCTTTTGGCGCATCGCCAACCGGGTAAGAAGGACAAGAAATGATCGGAATGGTGCTCGTGACTCACGGCCAACTGGCCCGCGAGTTTGTCGCGGCCCTGGAGCATGTGGTCGGCCCGCAGCAAAACATCGTCACCGTGTGCATTGGCCCCGAGGACGACATGGAGCAACACCGCAACAAGATCCTGCAAGGCATCAAGGAGGTCGACAAAGGCCGTGGCGTGGTCCTGATGACGGACATGTTCGGGGGCACCCCGTCGAACCTCGCCATTTCGGTCATGAGCGATGCGAAGGTCGAGGTCATCGCCGGCGTCAATTTGCCGATGCTGATCAAGTTCTCGAGCGTCAGGGAAAGCGAATCCCTGGCCGATGCCGTCGCGAGCGCCCAGGAAGCGGGCCGTAAATACATCAACGTCGCCTCCAGCCTGCTCAAGGACGCCAAGCATGAAGCGGGCTGAGCCCGCTCCCCGCCGGGCGCGCGGGAGGGCCGCCCGGACCCGGCGCGCCCCGGCGAAAGCGCCGGAGGTGGTCAGGACCGTCACCGTCGTCAACCGCCGCGGCCTCCATGCCCGTGCCGCCGCCAAGTTCGTCAAGCTCGTTGGCGGGTTCGAGGCCGAGATCAATGTCGCCAAGGATGGCAGCGTCGTCTCCGGACTTTCGATCATGGGTCTGATGATGCTGGCCGCGGGCCCGGGCTGTAGCCTGGAAATCAAGGCAACCGGTCCGCAGGCCCCGGAAGCGGTCGAGGCGCTGGCGAACCTCATCGAGCGCAAGTTTGCCGAAGACTAGAACCAGTCCGACCCGCGCGCACGCCGCCTCGGCGACGGCCGAGGCGGGATTGACGGCCGCTCGCGGACGCGCG
>CBESNX010000104.1:0-5699 GCA_965531025.1 uncultured bacterium | reverse complement strand
CAATACGCTCTTGTAGGGCTTTGTTGCATCCCTATTGGCGGTCCTCCAGTCGCGGCCTGGGCGAAAGAACCTTTACCCCATCGCCTCTTTCAGGTTCTCCTCGAGCACATCGAATAACGCGTTGGTGGTGAGCCACTTCTGCTCGGGACCGATGAGAAGCGCGAGGTCCTTGGTCATGGAGCCCGCCTCGACCGTTTCCACGCACACTTTCTCCAGGGTCTTGGCGAACGCGACCACCTCGGGGGTGTCGTCGAAAGTGCCGCGGTAGCTAAGCCCCCGCGTCCAGGCGAAGATCGAGGCGATCGGGTTGGTCGAGGTCTCCCGCCCCGCCTGGTGCTCGCGGTAGTGCCGGGTCACCGTGCCGTGGGCGGCTTCCGACTCGACCGTCCCGCCGTCGGGAGTCAAGAGCACCGAGGTCATGAGACCGAGCGAGCCGAACCCCTGGGCGATCACGTCCGACTGCACGTCGCCGTCATAATTCTTGCAGGCCCAGACGAAGCCGCCGCTCCACTTCATGGCGGCGGCGACCATGTCGTCGATCAGCCGGTGCTCGTAGGTGATGCCCTTTTCCTTGAAGCCCTCGGCGAACTCGGCATCGAAGATCTCCCGGAAGATGTCCATGAAGCGCCCGTCATAGACCTTGAGAATCGTGTTCTTGGTCGAAAGATAAAGCGGCCAGCCGCGCTTGAGGGCGTAGTTGAAGCACGAGCGGGCGAAACCGCGAATCGAATCGTCCAGGTTGTACATGCTCATCGCCATGCCCGCGCCGGGGAAGTCGAAGACCTCGCGCTCGATGGGCTCGCCCCCGTCCTCGGGCGTGAATTTGAGGACGAGCTTGCCCTTGCCCGGCACCAAGAAGTCGGTGGCGCGGTACTGGTCGCCATAGGCGTGGCGGCCGATGACGATGGGCCGGGTCCAGCCCGGCACCAGCCGCGGCACGTTCCTGCAGATGATGGGCTCGCGGAATACCGTGCCGCCCAAGATGTTGCGGATGGTGCCGTTGGGTGAGCGCCACATCTCCTTGAGGTTGAACTCCTTGACCCGCGCCTCGTCGGGCGTGATGGTGGCGCACTTCACGCCGACCCCGCACGCCTTGATGGCCTCGGCGGACTCGACCGTGATGCGGTCGCAGGTGGCGTCCCGGTTCTCGATGCCGAGGTCGAAGTATTTGAGCTCGACCTCGAGGAACGGCAGGATCAGCCGTTCCTTGATGAGATGCCACATGATCCGCGCCATTTCATCGCCGTCAAGCTCGACGACCGGGCTGACCACCCTGATCTTGGCCATGCAATATTCTCCCCGAAGTTCCGGCTGCAACCGTACGGCCTTCGGCGCGCAAGGTCCGCGCCGCTCAGAAAAGGCAAATGGGGCGACGGCGAAGGCGCGCGCAAGATAACATCACCGCCGCCAAGCGCAAGCTCCGGCTGGGTCTTCGCGCCGGAACAGGCCGGCGGGCCCTTCCGGCTCTAGAGCCGGCCGGGCTCGCCGGAGATGGCGGGCTCGGGCATCGCGGCAAGGGCCGGGAGGATGTCGTCCACGCTTTTGACCACGGTGAACAGCGAGGCGGCTTCCGGCCGGGCGAAGCCTCCGGCGATCACCTTCTCGACCAGCGCGCGAAACGGCGCCCAGTACCCGGCGTCATCGACCAGGACGATCGGCTTGTCGTGCAGGCGAAGCTGCTTCCAGGTGATGATTTCGATGCCTTCATCGAGGGTCCCGAGGCCGCCCGGCAGGATGGCGAAGGCGTGGGAGAGCTCGAACATCCTTTGTTTGCGCGCGTGCATGGAATCGACCACCACCATCTCGCTCACGCCCTCATGCGCGAGCTCGGCGCTCGTGAGGTTCCGGGGGATCACGCCGATGACCCGGCCGCCGGCGGCGAGCGCCGCGTCCGCGATCACCCCCATCAAGCCGATGCGGCCGCCCCCGAAGACGAGCTCGATCCCGCGCTCCGCCAAAAGCCCGCCCAGCCGCGCCGCCGCTTCGCGATGGCGCGCATCCGTGCCGGTGGACGAGCCGCAGTACACACAAAGGGATTTCACCGTCGTCATCAGGACCTCTTCGACCCACGCGGTTTACCGCGCCGCCCGGTTTATAGCCTCGCCTCGCGCGATTGCAAGGCGCTCGTCGCAAGGGGACGGCGGTTCCGCCGTTTACCCTCGCCATGGCGGGGACCGCCGACGGCCCCGATGGCGAGCTGATACCTAACATCACGCCGGATGTGGAGACGGGCATCGGCGAGTGGGACCTCGTCGACATCGTCTTTGCGCTCGAGACCGGGATCAAGCCCGACGGGGATACCTTCGATTCCTTTATGGCCGAGATGGTGGAGGACGGGACCTCCCATCTGACGGCGGCGGATCGTCGCGCCATCGCTCTTTTACCTGCACTCGCTTCTGCCGGTCCGCAACAAGCTGGAGGACAAAGGCAAGGGCGGCTCTTGAGGACCGGCGCCGACGGCGGCATCGTGCGTAACCGTTGCGCCGGCCTCGGCGGCGTATTAGGCTTAGGATCCGCTGGTGACTTCATCATCCTGGGTGACGGTGCGTGAACCGCCCTCTTTTCATAGCCATCATCGGTATTGGCATTGCGGTTCTGGCCGCCGCGATCGGGCTGAACTTCTTTCTCACCGACAGGGACGCGGGCGATAAAAAGACCGCCGGACCGGAGCAGGCGCCTGCCGCGCCCGAGGCGCCGCCGTCCGCCTCGCCGGAAAAACCGCTGACCGCCCCGGATCTCGCCCAGCGCCCCATTGCGCCCAGCTTCGACATCGTTCGCATCAATCCGGCAGGCGACACGGTTATCGCCGGACGCGCGGCGCCGGGCGCGGAGGTCACGATCCTCGACGGCGGCAAGGTCATCGGCAAGGTCACCGCCGATAAGCGCGGCGAATGGGTATTGGTTCCCGACAAGCCTTTGCCGCCGGGCGCCCGCCGGTTGAGTCTGTCGGCGAAGCTTGCGGACAAGCTGCCCGTCACCTCGGAATCGGAAGTCGTTCTGGTCGTGCCCGAAAAGGGCAAGGACATCGCCGGCAGGCCGGTGGACAAGCCTTCGGCGCCGCTGGCGCTTAAGGTTCCGCGCGAGCGCCCCCCACCCGCCACGGGAAAAGGCGGTACGGCAATCGCCGAAGCGACGCCGCCGGCCGGCGCTCCTGCCGCGCCGCCCGAACGCACCGTCTCACCGGCGCCGCCGGCGGAAAAGCCTTCGGCGTCTCCGGCGCCTGAGGTGGCGCGCGAGGGCGTCCCACCGGCGGCGAAGAAGGGCGGTGCGGCGATCGCCGAAGCGGTGCCGCCGGCGGGCGCTCCCGCCGCCCCGCCCGAACCCACCGTCTCACCGGCGCCGCCGGCGGAAAAGCCTTCGGCGTCTCCGGCGCCTGAGGTGGCGCGCGAGGGCGTCCCACCGGCCGCGGGGAAGGGCGGTGCGGCGATCGCCGAAGCGGTGCCGCCAGCCGGCGCTCCCGCCGCCCCGCCCGAACCCACCGTCTCACCGGCGCCGCCGGCGGCCGGCGCTCCCGCCGCGCCGCCGGCGAGCATCGTGTTGCAGGCGCCGCCAACGCGCGCGACGCCCGGCGAGGCGGAATCCAAGGCCGGAAAGCGCGCGCCGGGTACGCTTGCCATCAATGTCATCGATTACGACGAGAAGGGGCGCGTGACCATCAGCGGCACGGCGGTCCCGGGCGCCCGGTTGCGGATCTATCTCGACAACCGGCTTGTCGGAACGGCCGAGGCCGATGCGAAGGGGGTGTGGCGGTTCTCGCCTGATATGCCGCTCTCACCGGGCGCCTACGCGTTGCGGGTCGATCAGGTGAAGCCGGGCGGACGGGTGATCGCGCGGGTCGAGATTCCCTTCACCCGGGCGGCCGCGCTGCTCGATCTGCCGCGGGATGCGGTGGTCGTGGTTCAGCCCGGCAACAGCCTGTGGCGAATCGCCCGGCGGACCTTCGGCCGCGGCATTCAGTATACCGTGATATATGAGGCCAACCGCGACCAGATTCGCGACCCCGACCTCATTTATCCCGGCCAGATTTTCGCCCTTCCGCCGGTATCGCGGGTCAATTAGCCGTCCGCGCTTGCGTCTCGATTCCGGTGCCGTAAGGCCCCGCCGTTTCGCGGTCCCGGCCCTATCCAGTGGGCCGTGCCGGGCTCAACCGGCGCTCCCTGCGGGACGCGCAAAAGACTTCTGCCGCCGCGGTGGGCTTTGAGCCCTGATTTCCGGGCTTTTCAATTCGCTTAACCTTGGACGCCCGTGCCGGTACAATGCCCGCCTTCGTTTGTCTCGCGCAGAGCTCGAGGGCTTAAATTTGCTGAAAGCCTTTCCCCTTCCGATCAGCCGTGAAGGCCTTCCCTTCATCGCCCTGTTTGCCGGAATTTCCTTGGGCCTAGGGTATTTCGCCTGGCCCTTGGGCGTGGCCGGGGCGGTCGCAACGGCGTGGTGCGTCTGGTTCTTCCGCGATCCCGACCGAACCCCCCCGGCCCGCCCGGGCGTGATCGTCAGCCCCGCCGACGGGCGGGTGATAAAGGTCGGCCCGGCGCCGCCGCCGGCGGAACTTGGCATGGGGCAAGCGGCGCGAACGCGCATCAGCACTTTCATGAACATTTTTGACGTACACGTGAACCGAATCCCCGCCGACGGCACGGTGACCGCCCTTCACTACCGGCCCGGGCGCTTTATCAACGCTTCTTTCGATAAGGCGAGCGAACATAACGAGCGTCTGGCCATTCGCATGACGACGGCGGAAGGCGCCGATCTGGCGGTCGTGCAGATCGCGGGGCTTTTGGCGCGGCGGATCAAGTGCTCGCTCAGACCCGGCCAACGGGTGAGGGCGGGAGAGCGCTTCGGCATGATCCGCTTCGGAAGCCGCGTCGACCTCTATCTTCCGACGGACGTGCCCGCGCTGGTGGTTGCCGGCCGGAAAGCGGTCGCGGGGGAGACCGTGATGGCGGATGCCCTTGCCAACGAGCCGGGGCGTGAAGGAGGCGGCGGATGATCCGCTCGCGCCGCAGCCGACTCCGGGGCCTGCCGTTCAACCGGCTGATCCCCAACATTTTGACCGTGCTGGCGCTGTGCGCGGGGCTCACCTCGATCCGCTTCGGCTTCCAGGAAAAGTGGGAGCTGGCGGTGTTGGCGATCCTGCTTGCCGGGGTGCTCGACACGCTGGACGGCCGGCTCGCGCGGCTCCTCGGAGGCTCCACCAAGTTCGGCGCGGAGCTCGATTCCCTTTCCGATTTCGTGAGCTTCGGGGTGGCGCCGGCGGTGCTCCTGTATTTCTGGACCCTGCAACACGCCAAGGGGATCGGCTGGGTGCTGGCGCTTCTCTACGCCGTCTGCGCGTGCCTGAGGCTTGCCCGTTTCAACACCAAGCTGGGCGTGTCCGACATGCCGCCCTGGGCGTTCAACTACTTCACCGGCGTGCCCGCGCCGGCGGCGGCGGGGCTCGTGCTTTTGCCCATGATGCTGAGCTTCCAGTTCGGCGGCGGTATTTTCGACAAGGCCATCGTCAACGCGGTGGTCATCGTCGCCACCGCCTTCCTGATGATCAGCCGCATCCCCACCTACTCGCTCAAGCAGTTCAAGGTGCCCCACAAGTTCGTGTTGCCGATGCTTCTGCTGGTGGGGCTGCTTGCGGCCTTCCTCGTCACTGAGACTTGGCTTACGCTTTCCCTGATCGCCGTCGCCTATCTCGTCTCGCTGCCGTTTTC
>CBESNX010000103.1:0-5704 GCA_965531025.1 uncultured bacterium | reverse complement strand
AATCGAAAGTTACCGTTAGCGTACAAATCCGTCAATATCAAAGGGATGCGCCGATTCGTTTATGTTATGTGGAGCGCCCGCCCGCCCGCCGCTGGCGGGCATCCTTACCAGCGAATGAGGGCGGAGGCCCAGGTGAAACCGCCGCCCATGGCCTCCAGCAAGAGCACGTCGCGCGGCTTGATCCTGCCGTCGGACGACGCTTCGGCGAGGGCCAGCGGTATCGAGGCGGCGGAGGTGTTGGCATGACGGTCGATGGTGACCACCATCTTCTCGGGCGGCAGCCCCAGCTTGCGGGCGGTGCCGTCGAGAATCCGCTTGTTGGCCTGATGCGGCAGGAACCAGTCGACGTCTTCGGCGCTCAGCTGGTTGGCCGCCAACGCCTCTTCCAGCACATTCGCAAGCTTTACGATGGCGTGGCGGAAAACCTCCCTTCCCGCCATGCGCACGTGCCCGACCGTCCGGGTCGATGACGGTCCCCCGTCGACGTACAACAGGTCGTGTTGGCGCCCGTCGGAATGGAGGTGGGTGGAGAGTATGCCGCGGTCGGCGCTGCTGCCTTTGCCGTTGCCGGCACGCAAAACCACCGCGCCGGCGCCGTCCCCGAAAAGCACGCACGTGCTGCGGTCCTGCCAGTCGACGATGCGCGAAAAGGTCTCGGCTCCGATGACGAGCGCGGTTTTCGCCCGGTCCGTACGGATGAAGCTGTCGGCCACCGTCAAGGCATAGATAAAGCCGGAACAGACCGCCTGGATGTCGAAGGCCGCGGCGCTGTTCGCCCCGAGGCGGGCCTGTACCCGGGTCGCCGTCGCCGGAAAGGTCTCGTCCGGCGTCGTGGTGGCAAGGACGATGATATCGAGGTTCTCCGCCGACTCTCCGGCCGCCTTCAACGCCTCCGCGGACGCCGCGAGGGCGAGGTCCGAGGTCTTCTCGCCGTCGGCGGCGATGCGCCGTTCGCGAATGCCGGTGCGCTCGAAGATCCACGCATCGGACGTGTCCACCGTTTTCGCGAGCTCGTCGTTGGTAACAATCCGTTCCGGGAGATAGGCGCCGCAACCGACAACCAAAGTTCTTACGACCATTACGAAACGAGTACTTTCTGTGGGGAGATCCGATCTTCGCCGAGGCGCTTGAATTCCTCGATGATCTTGTCGTTGAAGCCGTGAACGGCCATGTCGACGGCCACCCCGATGGCGTTGGCGAAACCGAAGGCGTCGGTGCCGCCGTGGCTCTTGATGGCGATACCGTTCAGTCCGAGGAACATGGCGCCGTTGTAGCGCCGGGGATCGAGCCGCGCGCGAATCTTGTACAGGGCCCGCCGGGCCAACAAATAGCCCAGCCGCGCGAACGTCGAACTCTTGAAGGCCGAACGCAGCAGCCCGGAATAAAAATGCGCGACGCCTTCGGCGGTCTTGATCGCCACATTGCCGGTGAAACCGTCGGTGACGACGACGTCGACGGTGCCCGCCCAGATGTCGTCCCCCTCGACGAAACCATGGAACTTTATGGGCAGGTTGGTCTCGCGCAAAATTCCGCTCGCCGTCTTCACCGCCTCATGCCCCTTGAGATGCTCCTCGCCGACGTTCAAAAGGCCGATGGTGGGCTGCAGGAGACCTTGAACGGTGCGGGCGAAGACCTCGCCCATGATGGCGAATTGCACCAGGTTATGGGCATCGCACCGAACGTTGGCGCCGAGGTCCAGCATGACGCACTCGCCGCGCTGGGTGGGCACGACCGTCGCGATGGCGGGGCGGTCGATGCCGGGCAAGGTTTTCAGCACCACCTTGGACATGGCCATGAGCGCGCCGGTATTGCCGGCCGATACGACGCCGGCCGCCTCGCCCTCGTGCACGGCCTCGATCGCGAGGCGCATGCTGGACCGGCGTCCGTCGCGAAGGGCGAGCGACGGCTTGTCCTCTCCCGAAACCGCCACGTCCGTGTGGCGAAGGGTGCATATGCGCTGGAGCTTCTTCAACCGCTTGAACCGGGGCCGAATCTTCGCCTCGTCCCCGAACACCAGGAAGCTCACTTGCGGAAACCTCTGGCGGGCCATGTCCGCGCCCTTCAACACCATGTCCGGCGCAGTGTCACCGCCCATGGCGTCCAGGGCTATCGTCAGGCGCGTGTCCAAAACTCAAGTCCTCTCAGGAACCGCGCCCTCGGTTTCCACCACCGCGCGGCCGTCATAATAGCCACACGCCCCGCACACGTGATGGGGGTGCTTCAGTTCCCCACAGTTGGGGCATTCGACGTAAGCGGCGGGTTTCAAGGCGTGGTGCGCACGTCGCATGTCCCGCCGTGACTTGGAAACTTTCTTTTTGGGAACAGCCATGACTCTCTTTCCGTACCGCGCGCCGTCAAAGACGGCACATTACTCACTCGAATTCCTTTTGGCCAGCAATCAACTTGAAATTCCGGTCAGTCTTTTCTTTTCAGCCTGGCCAGTTGCCTGAACGGCGATTCCGGCGCCTCGCCCTCCTCCCCGCCGCTGCCACGGTAAGAGCCGAGCGCCGAGTGATCGGCCCCGGGGGCGCGCGGGTACGCATCCAGCGCCAAGCCCAAATGCTCGGCAACGGCCTCGCCAACGTCGATGACGCCCTCGATCAAGGGTTCCGGTGGATCCTCGCCTTCCAGCAGACAGATTGGCTTTCGGAATTCTTTGGCGCCTTCTTGGTAGACGAGGACAAAGGAGTCCTCGATGTGCGAGGGAACGGCCTCGAGGGTGACGACACATGATTGTAACACATCCACGGAAAATGTGGCGCTCAACCTGACCCGGCGTGCGTCGTCGAGCCTGCGCAGCGTGACTTTCGCCTGGAGCCCGTCGAGGGAGATCAGACCGAACCGTTGCGCCAGGGCGGCGCGTTCGCCGCCGCTCGGGGCGATCTCGAAGACCGCCTCCTCCGGTCCCAGCCGGTCGACGGCGACGGGGCGGGAAAACTCGGCCGATGGGAACTGCTGGTCACTCATTCGCAAGCCTGCCGTGAATTGGCCTTCGCTCGGCGGTGACCCGCATCCCGCCCCGCCCCACTCACGGCGCCGGCGGCGGGCCGAACGCGACCCGCGCCTCGAGCAATTGGGCGAGGGGAACCGCCGCCAAAGCTTCGGCCTCGCGCCGCATATAGCCGGCCATCGCCTTCAGGCACGCGGCATCCGCACCGGCCGTGCCATAGAGATTGCGCGCCAGCGTCGCGCCCAGTGTTTCCTGATCCCGCTCGAGACCCGCCTCATAGGCCGCGATCCGGCCGTAGAATTCCCTCGCCAGCCGCCTGACCCGCTTGCCGACGGCAAGATCGCCGGTTCCCATTTCCCTCAAGTTCCTGTCCATATCGTCGAACATGACGTCGAACAGCTCCTGGGCGAGACGCGCGCTTTCATGATGATCCTGTTTCAGCCTGTGCAGCACCAGGAAGACATGGAGCGCGATCATCTCGAACCGTCCCCGCACCGTGTCGGGAACGCCGCAGCCGGTGAAGAACTCGGTCCTGCGCGCCTGTTTGACCAGTTCGACATATAACCGAGAAGCGGCATCGGGCGCGGTCGAGCGGCGGAGAAGCTTGGCAAGCGCCATAAGGCCCTGAGTCTCGGGTGGTTGACAGGCATCGCCCATCGGTGCGATTCTGCTGCGAAAGATGGTTGCAAGCGAGGCTTTCGTCAACCGGGATCGAATCAAAAGACAGTCCGCGTGCGCCGCGGCGGGGAGGTACACCATGTCCACGAGATTCAGATTCCTCATCTTCTGTCTGGGCGTCGTCATGGGAACGGCCGCGCTTTCCGCATGTGCGCCCACGGTTGATATCCGCGGTAACGTGCCCAACCCCGATAAGCTGGCCCAGATCAAGCCGGGCGTGCAGACGCGCGAGCAGGTGGCCGGGCTCCTGGGCACGCCGTCGATCAAGGCCACGTTCAGCAATGACATTTGGTACTACGTCAACAAGCGGACCGAAAGCTTCGCCTTCTTCCAGCCGACGCTGCTGGAGCGCCAGGTGATCGCCATTCACTTTGATAAGTCCGGCGTGGTCAGGGAAATCCGCCGCTACAAAAAGGAGCACGGGCGCGAAATCACGCCGGTCGCCCGCACCACGCCGGCGCCCGGTGAGGAACTCGGCTTCATCGAACAGCTGTTCGGCAACCTGGGCCGTTTCGACTATTGAGCCGCGCGAAGCCGCGCGCATCGCGAATTCCTCTCCCGGCCGATCAAGGCATGAAAACCCCGGAGAAGACCCGGGGATTCCTTCTCATCCCGGGCGCCGGCGGCGCCCGGGATGACCGCCTATGAGGCGAGCAACGCCAGCAACAGAAGCGCCACGATATTGATGATCTTGATCATCGGGTTGACGGCGGGGCCGGCGGTGTCCTTGTAAGGATCGCCCACCGTGTCCCCGGTGACCGCGGCCTTGTGGGCCTCGGAGCCCTTGCCGCCGAGATGGCCCTCCTCGATGTACTTCTTGGCGTTGTCCCAGGCGCCGCCGCCGGAGGTCATGGAAATGGCCACCAACAGGCCGGTGACGATGGAGCCCAGCAGCATCGCCCCCACCGCGGTGAAGGCGGCCGCCTGACCGGCGATAGCCAGGACCACCCCGTAAAGGACCACCGGCGCCAGGACCGGCAGCAGGGACGGCACGATCATCTCCTTGATCGCCGCTTTGGTCAGCAGGTCGACGGCGCGGCCATATTCGGGCTTGCCGGTGCCCTCCATGATGCCGGGGATTTCCTTGAATTGGCGGCGCACCTCCAGGACCACCGCGCCGGCGGCGCGGCCCACGGCCCGCATGCCGAGGGAGCCGAACAGATAGGGCAACAGACCGCCGAAGATCAGGCCGACGACCACGTACGGATCCTGCAGGCGGAAGGCGATTTCAAGGTCCGGGAAGTAATAGCTGAGCTCCTCCGTATAGGCCGCGAACAGCACGAGCGCCGCGAGGCCGGCGGAGCCGATGGCGTAGCCCTTGGTCACCGCCTTGGTCGTGTTGCCCACGGCGTCCAAGGCGTCCGTCGTTTTGCGCACCTCGTCGGGAAGACCGGCCATCTCGGCGATGCCGCCCGCGTTGTCGGTGACCGGCCCGTAGGCATCGAGCGCCACCATCATTCCCGTCAGCGCCAGCATGGCAGTCACCGCCACGGCGATTCCGAACAGCCCGGCGCTGAGGTGCGCCAGAATGATGCCGCCGCAGATCACGATCACGGGAAGCGCCGTCGATTCCATCGCAACCGCGAGGCCCTGGATGATGTTGGTGGCGTGCCCGGTGGTCGAGGCCTGGGCCACGCTTCTCACCGGGGCATGCCGGGTCCCGGTGTAGTACTCGGTGATCCACACGATCAGGCCGGTGACGCCGAGCCCGACCAGCGCCGCGTAGAAGAGATGCCGGCCCTTGAACACCTGGCCGGCGACCTCGTACGCGGTGGCGAACCCGAGCCAAACTTCCGTCATCACGGCGATGAGCGCGGCGGAAATGACGGCCGCGGCGATCACGCCCTTATAAAGCGCCCCCATGATGTTGTTGCCGGCGCCGAGGCGCACGAAGAACGTGCCGGCGACCGAGCCGATGATGCACATGGCGCCGATCAGCAGGGGATACAGCATCATGGTTTCCTGCACCGGGCCGCCGAAGAAGATCGCCGCGAGCAGCATGGTGGCGACCATGGTGACGGCGTAGGTCTCGAAAAGGTCGGCGGCCATGCCGGCGCAGTCGCCCACATTGTCGCC
>CBESNX010000102.1:0-5750 GCA_965531025.1 uncultured bacterium | reverse complement strand
GTCATAGGCGCTGTAGTCGTCGAAACCGCTCATCGATCGCCCGTCTCCGTAAGGCCTTAAGCAAGAGTCCGGCCGCCATCGACGAATATGGTCTGGCCGGTGATAAACGACCCTGCATCGGAGGCCAACAATACGGCGACGCCGATCAGGTCTTCCGGCGTACCGAACCGGCCCAGGGGGATCCGGGCCAGCGCCGCGGCGTGGCGCTCTCCGTCGGCCAGCAACTCCCTGGTGAGCGGGGTCGGCGTCATCGCCGGCCCGATCGCGTTCACCGTGACGCCGAACGGCGCCCATTCGAGGGCCAGCACACGGGTCAACTGCGATACCCCCGCCTTGGCTGCCGCATAGGCGGCATAGCCGGGATTGGCGACGCGGCTGGATGCCGAGGCAATGGTTATGATGCGGCCGGATTTTTTCTTGACCATGATCCGCCCCGCGGCCTGGGCGATAAGGAACGCACCGCTCAGGTTGGTGGCGATCGTTGCGTCCCAGGCCCGACGGTCCAGCTCGACGGCCGCGGCCGTCGAGAATATCCCGACGGCGTTTATCAGGACGTCGAGGCGGCCGAAGCGCTTCACCACACGCCGCACGGCGCCCGCGCAGGACGTTTGTTTGCGCACATCCAAGGCACAGCCAAGGCCGTCCCCGTCGGCGGCGCCAAGGGTTTCGGCGATTTTCCGCGCCCGCGTGCCGTCGATATCGGCGAGCGCGATGCGCGCGCCGCGGTCCGCGAACGCCCGTGCGAGGACCCCGCCCAGGCCGCCCGCCCCTCCGGCGACCATGACGACGCGATCCCGGACATCGAACAGTCGATCCGTCATGGGCGCCTTTCGTATGCGAGGCCGAAGCGGCCGGCGCGGCTTCCGGGACGCAAAAAAGACACAGGGAAGCCCCGCGCTTGACAGAACGCATATCGAATAATGATACTACCAGTTCCTGATAATGAGAAAACCTGCCTCGGTGAGGTCAAAAGGTCGCTTTTTCACCAGGAAGCGCGGTCCGGACGATGAGGAACGCGCCGCGCCGCGAAATTCTAAGCGCGCCAAGGGAGGACACTCAATGCTGAAACGTCGAGTCACTGTATTTCTGCTCGGCGCGATATTCGCGCTGTTTGTCGGCTTCGCGGGCCAGCCCGGGCATGCCCAGGGCAGTCCGAAGGCCGTGACCCTGCTTCTCTGTCCGTTCGGCTGCGGGCCGATGGCCGGGGACACCATTCTGATGAACCAGATGATCCGGGCCGGAATGCCGGTCACCTTGCTGCCGCAGGAAACGCCCGGCTACATGTACAACCTCCGGGAGATGGCGAACAAGAAGCACTGGAAACGGACCATCTTCGGGACCGAGGACGTGCTCATTCAGCTGGGGTTCTGGGGCGGGACTCCGGAGTTGAAGGAGTTCCTGCCGGAAAAGGTGGCGATCAAGTTCAAGCTGCTTTATGGCGAGGCCTGGTGGGGACAAGGCAAGTTCTTCATCACGTTCGACCCCACCATCAAGTCCATCGCCGACCTCAAGGGCAAGCGCATCTCCATCGGCCTCAGGGGGCAGAGCGACTGGGGGGTCTACTCACGGCTGTTCCTCGAACACGCTTACGGCATCACCCCGAAGAACAGCGATATCCGGCACCTGACGCCGGCGGCGCTGACCCAGCAGTTGATCGACGGGGCGACGGACGCCAACATATCCGCCTTCGGCGGCGAGCCCACCATGACCTTCAAGGACTGGCTGATCCCGGGACTGCTGCGCAAATTGGAAGCCGCGGCCAACGCCTCGGGCAAGAAACTGCATTACCTGGGCGTGAGCAAGGAGGCGGTGGACAAGCTCAACAAGAAATTCGGCACCACCTGGCTCCACCTGGAGCTTCCGCCGGGGACCCTGCCCTTGCAGACCGAACCGCTCCCGGTCGCCGTCAACCGGGGCTTCAAGGCGGTGCATCCGGAATTTTCAGAGGAAGCGGCATATAACGTCGTCAAGGCGGTGGCGAAGATTGGCCCTAAGATGAGGGAACTGCATGCCCTGTGGAAGTTCTGGTCGCCGGAACTCATGCTGCACGGCCTTTCCGACGAGAACGTGCACCCCGGGGCCAAGCGGGCCTATGTGGAACTCGGCTGGTGGGATAGGGTCAAGAACTATCCGCCGGTCACGTATCCAGGCAACTGATCGCGCCAGAGTCTCCCCGGGCGGGCGCGGCGTCCGGGGATTTTCTCTTCTTGAGAACGGGTATTGACGTCCCACATTGCGGAGCGGGCGCCGCCGCCGGCACCAGAGAAGAATGGACAAGACCTGGAGGACAATCCGCCGCGCCGTCATCGTTTTGTTCTGGTTCGCGGGAATCGGGCTGACCCTGTATATCGGCGTCAACGTCTTCGGATTCATCCGCAGTTCGTCGGAACACTATTCGAACTTTGTATTGGCCATCGTATTCATTTCCGGCCTCATCGCCATTCGCAACGCCATTGACGCACGGCTCGGCGGTGAGACGGGACTGATTTTTCGGGCGCGGCTGGGGATCGCCGTGGCGGCGATGGCCATCGCTGTCGCGGGCGCCGGCTTTATTCGCCTGTCCGCGATCCGTCTGGAAACGATCCAGCCCTATTTCGACGACTTTGATGTCTTCATGGGGCTGGTGTTCACGGTTGGGGTTTTGCTGCTCACGTGGATCCATTGGGGCCCCTTGCTCACCGGTATCGTCAGCCTGGCCATTCTTTACTTCTTTTTCGGCCACAACATCGAAAGCGTCCTCTTTACCCACCCGGAATACACCCCCGCCTTCGTCGTCAATTACCTGGGGCTGGGGGTCTCGCAGGGATTCTTCTGGTTGGCGCAACTCGCCGCCGACAGCATTTACTTTTTGATCCTGTACGCGGCGATTCTTCTCGGCGTCGGCGTCCTGCGGATGGTCATCGAGGTGGGCAAGCTCAGCGGCCGCCGCATCAGCGGCGGAGCCGCCTTTCCCGCCCTGATCGGCAGCGGCATCGTGGCGTCGGTTATGGGCCAGGCCGTGGCCAACGTGGTGCTGACGGGGCGGTTCACGATCCCCATGATGAAACGGAACGGATTCCACGCCTCCATGGCCGGCGCCATCGAGTCGGTCGCCTCCACCTCGGGGCAGATCATGCCCCCGATCCTCGGCCTCGCCGCCTTCATCATGGCGTCCTTTCTGAGCGTTCCCTATATCGACATCGCCCTCTCGGCCCTGATCCCGGCCCTGCTGTTTCTCAGTGGCGTCACCATCGGGATCCTCGTCTACTCCCGCCGGTACAAACTGCCCAAGCTCGACGAACCGGCCGACATGGCGCTGATCCTGAGGATGCTTCCCGCCTTCGTGGGCTCGTTCGGCGTCGTGCTGACGATGCTTCTTTTGTACTATTCGCCGTCCTTCGCCGGCCTCGTCGGCATCGGGGTGGCGCTGTTTTTCTGTATGTTTCAAGGCAAGTACCGGCCGACCTGGAAAAGCTTCGTCGGATCGGTGGAGGAGGGCCTGGTCCTGGTGACCCTGCTCTCGCTGCTGTTGATCGCCATCGGGCCCCTGGGCCAGGTCATGATCACGACCAATCTGTCGGGGCGGCTGGGCACGGTCCTGCTCACGGTGCTGCCCGATACCGGCATCGTTCTGCTGATCGGGGGGATGATCGTGTCCCTGGTCCTCGGCATGGGACTGCCGACGCCGGTGGCTTACGTGGTGGTCGCGCTGGCCATCGTGCCCTTCATGCAGCAGATCGGTATTCCGGCCCTGCAGGCACATCTCTTCGTATTCTATTTCGCCGTGTTTTCGACCCTCACGCCGCCCGTGGCCGTCAGCGTCCTGGCGGCGGCAAAATTAGCGGAGACGGGGTTCCTGCAGACCGCCGTCCACGCCATGAAACTGTCGCTGACCACGTTCATTATCCCGTTTGCCTTTGTTTACAATCCGGAATTGACGGCCTTTCCGAATGTTTCCTGGGCCGTCGTTCCGGTGGTGCTGGAGGTGGCGCTCATCCAGTGGACGGTCTCGGTGGCCGCCTACGGCCACATGCGCCGCGCGCTCGGCCGCCTGGAGCGGTGCGGTTTCGCCGCCGTCTCCGGGCTGGGGTTTTCGGCCATGGTCGGTGATCGGCTCCTCTTGGATGGGCTTTTCGTCGGGCTCGTGGCGGCGATGGTCGCTTGGGTATGGGTCTTCGCGCCGGCGAAAATATCGCCGCCGGTCGCCGACGAAAGATAGCCGGGAAGCGCCGGGGCTCGGCGGCGCGCCGGACGGCCGGATCAGGTTGGCCGGACGAGGAAGAGCACCTGGTCGTATTCCACCAGTCCGCCATCCTCGGCGGCGATCTCGACAATTTCCCCGGCCTGGTCCGCATACAGGGTGGTGAACAGTTTCATGACCTCGACCAGGCACAGGGGGTCGCCCTTCTTGACTTCCGCTCCGACGTCGACGAAGGGATCGGCATCGGGCTGCGGCCTGCGAAAGAACAATCCCACCATGGGCGATCGGACCTCGACCAGACCGTCGGTCCGGGCGCCGGTCCGGCGCGCCGCGGCGGTGCCCGCCGAACCCGTGGAGTCCCCCGTGGCGGTGACATCCGGGGACGGGGCTCCGCGGGTGGCAGGCCCTTGCGTCCGTATCCCGGAATCCCCGTGCGCCGACGTCTGTTCCCCTGGGGCCGACTTGCGACGAATGGCAAGCTTCAGGTCGTCGAGGTCTATGACGAACTCATCGCACGAACTTGCGTCGATCAGCTTTACGATCTCGGCGATCTCTTTGTAACTCAGCGCCATGCCGCCCTCTTCCGGCTAATTTTCGGCGTCCGGGCCGGTGTCCTGGGCGGACAAGGTCTCGGAGAGACGCGCCGCGGCATCGCGCATGGTTGGAACATGGCGCAGCGCTTCGGCAAGGGTGAGCCGGGCTTCGGGCGCCGAGATGGCGAGACCGGCGCAAATCCGGCCGCCTGGACCCGCCACCGGCACCGCCACACAGACCACGCCGGCCAGGAACTCCTGATTGTCCGTGGCCACGGCGCGCTCGCGAATGCGCTCGAGCTCGGCCATAAGCCGGTCCGGCTCGGTGATCGTGTTCTCCGTATACCGCTTGAAGGGAACGCTGGTGACCAACCGTTCCCGCTGGCGCCGCGGCTGGTGGCTGAGGAGCAGCTTGCCGATGGAGGTACAATGCAGGGGCACCCGCGAACCGGCGCTGAAACTCAGCCCCAACGGCCACACCGCCTCGACGCGGTCGAGATAAACCACCTGATTCCCGGCCAGGACCCCGAGATTGCAGGTCTCGCCCACCTCTTCCGACAGCGCCTGCAGGATGCCGTGCCGGGGGCCACGTTGGGCAAAGGCGCTCAGCACCTTCAGCGCCAGCTCAACCAGCCGCTGCCCTTCGACAAACCGGCGCGTGCCGGGCTCGCGTCCGAGAAATCCTTGTTCCTCGAGCACCTTCGCGATGCGGTGCCCGGTGGGCTTGGGAATGTCCAGAGTCACGGCAAGATCGGATATCGCCGTTGGCTTGCTGTCCTCGGTTATGCCCTCGAGGATGGCCAGGGCCTTGGCGATCGACCCGCCCTTCTCACCCACGCCGCCGGCAATCCGCCGTCCACGTTTCCGCCCGGACCCATCCACGGCGCCGCCCGGGTGCTCGCCCGCATACGACGTCCCCGTGGCCGGCTGGGCGTGCCGCGTTATGTCTTCGCCCATGGTCTCCCCGCTGTATGGTCCTGAAAGCGGCGTTGGGCGCCATCCCAGCCACCGGTGTGCGCCGGGTGGCCGGTCCTCAG
>CBESNX010000101.1:0-5759 GCA_965531025.1 uncultured bacterium | reverse complement strand
TTCGCTTGCGCCAAAGTACGTCGATCCTCGTGGATGGCACGGCATCTGTCCGGGTTTTGCGGCACGTGATTGATCCGAATTTGGAATCATTCTAAAAAACGGCATGTTATGAGACGGACGCCGCCGGCGTAATCCGATCCTCTTTCCCGCTCGATTGCGAGGCCGCGCGGCGCAAGCGTCAGGGCCTCGCGCCTGGATGCCCTTTAGTGACGGAGGAATCCGGTTTCGTGCTAGAGTCCCGGCGCTCGGTACGTCATCCGGGGGTGGTGTCGGTCGACCGGCTTGGCCATGGCGCTCGAATTCGGCCTGGGCCGCGCCCCGGCGGAAGTGCGCTCATGAAAAAGACCCTGTTAACGATACTAGCGGTTGCCGCCGTAGCCGTACTGGCCGTCGCGCTTTTCCGGGACGGGGTGCGGGCGCCGTCCGATACTCCCGCGGTGCCCGCGGCGGGACTCGCTCGTCCCGCGACCCTGGAAGCCGCTCCGTCCCCGCGATCGGCTCTCAGCTTCACACTGCTCGAGCAACCCCGCCTCTTGCCGGAGGTCCGGTTCGTGGACGGCGACGGGCGCGCGCTGACCCTCGCCGATTTTCGCGGCAGAATGGTCCTTTTGAACCTCTGGGCCACTTGGTGCGCCCCCTGCATCAGGGAGATGCCGACGCTCGACCGGCTTCAGGCCGAGCTTGGAGGTCCGGACTTCGAGGTGATCGTGCTGTCGATCGACGTGGGCGGTCTGCCTGCCGTCAAGGACTTCTATCGGAGGCTCGGACTCAAGGCGCTCGGCATATATGCCGACAGGACCGCGAGGGCGACGCAAGCCCTCGGCATCACCGGGATTCCCACGACCTTGTTGGTGGATCGAAAGGGAAGGGAGGTCGGCAGGGTCGCGGGACCCGCCGAGTGGGACAGTCCCGACGCCGTCAAACTGATTCGCCGGCATCTGGAGCAGCCGTCCGGCGCGGGCACCGGGTCGGACGGCCCGCGCGAAACGGCCCCTCACCCCGGCTAATGACGAGGCTTCGGCCGGGTGCGGCTCCGGGCGGGCGCGGCCCGGGGAGGACGGCGCGGTCGGCTAGCGCTCTAGCGGGTGCCTATCGGCGGCACCTCGCGCTGCGCCGGGCCGGTATAGGCAGACAGCGGGCGGATCAGGCGGTTGTCGGCCCACTGCTCGAAGAGGTGCGCGCACCAACCGGTGATGCGACTCATGACGAAGATCGGCGTGAAGAAATCGATGTCGAAACCCATCAAGTAGTATGTCGGACCGCCTGAAAAGTCGACGTTCGGGTAGATGTTCTTTTCGGCGATCATGGTGTCTTCGACGATCTGGCTGATCTCCGGCAGGGTCGTCTCGCCTTTCCGTTCGGCGACTTTCAGCAAGTATTTCTTCATTGTCGGCACGCGCGAATCCCCCTTCCTGTAGACCCGGTGGCCGAAACCCATGACCAGGCGTTTCGCCGCAAGCGCTTCGAGCACCCAATCTCTGGCCCTTGAAGGTTCGCCGATCTCGTGGAGCATGTACATCACGGCCTCGTTCGCGCCGCCGTGCAGCGGTCCCTTGAGGCTCGCGACCGCGCCCGCGACGGCGCCGTGCAGGTCCGAGCGGCTGCTCGTGATGACCCGCGCCGTGAAGGTCGATGCGTTGAAACCGTGCTCGGCATAGAGCGTAAGAGAGCCGTCGAAAGCCTTTCCCACGTCCGCTTCGGGCACCTCGTCGAAGCACATGTGAAAGATATTTTCACTGAAACCGAGGGTCGGGTCAGGGGGAATCGGCGTCTTGCCCTTGCGATGGCGGAAATTGGCGGCGATCGCCGTCGGGATCTTGGCGAGCAGGCGCATCGCCTTGCGCAGGTTGGCCTCCGGCGTATTGTCGCCGGTTTCCGGATCCTCGAGGCCAAGGAAACTGATGGAGGTCCGTGTGCTGTCCATCGGGTGGCAGTCGGTCGGATAGCGGGCGATCACGGCCATGAGATCATCGCTGATGGCGCGATTCTCACGCTCTTCGGTCTGGAAGCTTTCAAGCTGCGTTTGGTTCGGGAGTTCACCCTCGAGCAAAAGATGCGCGACTTCCTCGAAGCGGCAGTTTTCCGCGAGCTCCTGAACGACATAGCCGCGGTAGGTAAGGGCGTTTATCTCCGGCATCACCTCGGAGACGCCGCTCGCGTCGACGACGACCCCGTCGAGCCCTTTCTTGATCTCCGTTTCGTTTTGCATCGCCGTTCTCCCTACTCGCGGTCGGTCGAGCCGAAGCCGTAAACATCCTGATCGAAGCTCGCATACTCCGCGTAGCGCACGAGTTCGTAAAGCCGCGCGCGGGTCTGCATCCGGTCGATGATGTTCCTCTGGTGGCCGTCCTCAAGCATCGCCTTGAAGCCGTCCTCCACGGCCTTCATGGCAAGACGCTGGCCCGTGATCGGGTAAATCACGACATTGTAGCCCAGATTCTCCAGGGTTTCGGCGCTCAAGAGCTTGCTCTTGCCGAACTCCGTCATGTTGGCAAGCAGCGGCACGTCCACCGCTTTGCGAAGGGCCTCGAACTCCCTCTCGTCGCGCAGCGCCTCGGGAAAGATCATGTCGGCGCCCGCGTCGGCGTAAGCCTGGGCCCGCTCGATCGCGGAGTTGAGCCCCTCGACCGCGCGGGCGTCGGTTCGCGCCGTGACGACGAAGTTGGGGTCACGTCTGCCGTCCACGGCGGCGCCAACCTTGCGCACCATGTCGCTTTTGGGCACCACGGCCTTGTTGTCGAGATGTCCGCAACGCTTCGGGTTCTCCTGGTCTTCGAGGTGACACCCGGCGAGCCCGAGGTCCTCGAGCTCCCGCACCGTGCGGGCGCAGCTCATGGGTTCGCCGAAGCCCGTGTCCACATCGACGATCGCCGGCAGTCGCGTGACCCGCGCGATCTGGCGCGCCCTTTGGCTCACCTCCGTCAAGGTCGTGAGCCCGATGTCCGGCAGGCCGAGATCGTTCGCCAGCGCCGCGCCCGAGACGTAAACGCCCTCGAAGCGCAGCTCCTCGATAAGCATCGCCACCAGGGGCGCGTAGGCCCCGGGGAAGCGCAGCAGACGTCCGGACTTCAGGCCGTCGCGAAAGGACCGGCGTTTTTCTTCCGCGGTCGTGTCGGTAAACAACATCAGAATATCCCCTCCTCCTTGCGCGCGGCGTTGACCAGACGTTCGGCGTCCACCTCGACGTTGAGCTCGCCAAGCTCCCCGGCCGCGAGTTCCGAAACGTGCTGCACGCGGTCGATGAAGCGGCTACTTTCCGTCTCGCTGATGATACCCTCGGTAAGGGTCTTGAACTTTTCGATGTATTCCCGGCGCCCAAACGGCCGGGCGCCCAGGGGATGCGCATCGGCGAGAGCGAGTTCGTCTTCGATCGTCACGCCGTCCTTGAACGTGACGACGACACGCCCGCCAAACCCCTTGCGGCCGGGGTCGGGATCGTGATAGCGCGCCGTCCAGAGTGGATCTTCGACGGTACGGATCTTATGCCATAGGCGCACTGTGCTTTTCCTCGAGGCGCGCTCCGGCGCATATGAATCGAGGTGGTGCCAACGGCCGTCTTCGAGCGCCACCGCGAAAATATACATGATCGAGTGGTCGAGGGTCTCGCGGCTCGCCTTCGGGTCCATCTTCTGCGGATCGTTGGCGCCGCTGCCGATCACATTATGCGTGTGGTGGCTGGTGTGGATGACGATGTCCCCGATGTTTCCCAAGTCGGGGGTTCGGCCGCGAAGGCGAAACGCGAGGTCGATGAGCGCCTGGGCCTGATACTCGGCGGAATGCTCCTTGGTGTAGGTCTCGAGAATGACGCGTCTGGCCTCGCCGGGCGCCGGCAATGGAACCTCGTATTCGGCTTCGGGACCGTCGAGGAGCCGGGCGATGATGCTGTCCTCGCCCTCGTAAATCGGGCTCGGCGCGTTCTCCCCGCGCATGCATCTGTCGACCGCCTCGATGGCGAGCTTGCCGGCGTGCGCAGGCGCATAGGCTTTCCAGCTCGAGAGCTCTCCCTTGCGGGACTGCCGGGTCGTGACCGTCGTGTGCGCGGCCTGCTGGACCGCCTGGTAGATGGTCCCGGTTTCAAGACCGAGCAGCGTACCGATTCCCGCCGCGACGCTGGGGCCGAGGTGGGCGATGTGGTCGATCTTGTGCTTGTGAAGACAAATGCCTTTGGTGAGCGCCACCTGGACCTCGTAACCGGTGACGATGCCGCTCACGAGGTCCCGGCCCGAGCGCCCGGTCTGCTGGGCGACGGCCAGGATGGGTGGAATGTTGTCGCCCGGATGGCTGAACTCGGCGGCCAGGAACGTGTCGTTAAAATCGAGCTCGCGCACCGCCGCGGCGTTGGCCCAGGCCGCCCATTCGCAGGAAAAGCGCGCCCGGCGCGGCATGCCGAATATCGTGGCGCCGCCGGGCCGGGGATGGGCGAGCGCCATGGCGCGGGCGCTTGCCACCGGCGGCCGGTCAAGCGCGGCGAGGGCGACGGCGGCGTTGTCGATCAGGCGGTTGATCGTCATCCCGGCGACCTCGTCGTCGAGGCGCACCTCCTCGGCGGCGATCTCCGCAATCTTCCAGGCAAGCTGGCTTTCCCTTGCAAGGCGCTCCTTGGAAGGGTGAACGCGCACCGTGTGCGTTCGCATCGGCGCTCTTTTACTCCACGGGTTGTCGGCTGGGTTATTTTGCGATTTTTTCGCGCAAGGGGGGAAGAAAATCGTGCGTGCCGATTGGCGCCGGCGCTGCCTGGCAAGCGCGTGCCCTCTCCACACACGCGGCGCGTGCCGCACGCACTGGGCGTGTCGGACAATGATCGAGAAAGAGGGTTTTTTCGGGGTAATGAACGGAACGCCAGGGGCGGACGGCGCAAAACGACGGATTCTTGAATGGTCCGGCATGAAAAGCCCGGCCGCGATCCGGGGTGTAAAGTCCACGATCACGGCCGGGCTTTTGGCTTTTCCATGTGATTCTGCCGTTCCTTCGTCAACCTTCCTGACTTTTTTGCTCCAGAATCAGTACAGACTTTCATTAGCGATCCGCCAACTTCCGTCCGCTTGCCAACACGCCGTGCCGTAGGCATTGGCGGTTTTTTCGCCGATATGGACCGTCCGCGTGTACTCCCGGCAGTATCGCGGACTCTGCGCCGGACGAGGCCATCACGACAAGGACCATGACCTTGATCGGTCTCATCATCTCCACCCCGGCGAACAGTCGTCACGCGCACCCGTTAGGTTGCCCAAGCGCTGGTTTCTAATAGCGATGCGGGTATCCGTTGTAGCGTAAGGAGAACGTGGCACGGACCGGAGGATAATAATATCCGCCATACCAATATCCCCTGGGGACATAACGGTGCGGCCGGGGACGGTAAAACCGGGGACGGTGATACCGGGGATGGCGATAGTTCCAACGGCGAAACCGCCGTTGCTGATGCCGCCACTGGCGAAGCCGGCGATAATCAGACTTTACGGCTTGCTTCGTGACGTGCTTCGAGGCGTAGGGCGCGTGTTTGTAAAGCTCGTGCGCCTGCGCGGGCTGGGCGGCCGACAGGCCTAGCGCCGCCGCGGTGATGCCGATAAACAGGATCATGCGTTTCATGGTTCTTACCTCCAGTTGGTTCCGTCGGATCATGGTGCCGCCAAGATTTCATAGACTGGCTGAACCAATGCTGAGTGCCTCGTTCATCCGGCGTTCATCCTGGCGGCTCGGGTTTCGCCCGTGCGTCGTCTTCGCCTGACAAGCTGATCGCGCGCCGCTCGGCGGGCCACGCAATC
>CBESNX010000100.1:0-5830 GCA_965531025.1 uncultured bacterium | reverse complement strand
GGAATCCGTGGTAGGAGTGGACCTTCTTGATGTAGCGGTAAGCGGGCGCGGGAGTGCCTTCGTTTGGGTGCAGGACCGGATGCTTGAGCGTGTCGTCGACCTTGATCAGCTTGGGCGAGCTCTTCTCGACCATGCGGATCAGCGACGACCAGTCCGAGACGACCGAGAAGGACGGCTGCTGGTCGATGGTCGGACTGACGAACGTACCGCGGCCCTGTTGGCGGTGGACGAGGCCCTCGTCCTCGAGAATAGCGATGGCTTGGCGCACCGTGACGTTGGCGACGCCGAATTCGGCCGCGAGCGCGGTCAGCGGCGGAAGCTGATCGCCGGGCTCCCATTCGCCGCCGGTAAGGCGCCGACGCATCAAGCTGGCCAGGTTCAGATACAGCTTTCCCGGACTGTTCCTGAGGATATCGGTCTGCATCGCCTTTTGATTCATCAGATTAGAACAACCGTATCTGAGGTTCGCCGCGACGATCGAGTGGCAACCCCCGTCTCCGAAACGCGAAGGATGCCCGCAAACTCTATTGTCATTCTATCATTCTAATATTAGTATCTTTAAAAGTCACGCGGTATCATTCCACGGCCGCAAAAATTTTTAATGAATCGCTGTGCGTGTGGCCGGGATAATCCCGGGCGGGGAGGAGGCGACATGAGCGACCTCGTAAAAATCGAGCATCCGGCCGATGGGGTCGCGTTGCTGCGGATCAATCGTCCCGATGCCCTGAACGCCCTCAACACGGCGCTGCGCCATCGACTGACGCAAGTGTTCTCGCAAATGGGCGACGACGAGGACGTCCGCTGCATCGTCGTCACCGGCAACGAGAAAGCTTTCATGGCGGGCGCCGATCTGAAGGAGATGGCGACCAAGGGGACCGGCGAGATGACGCGCACCAATGTGCGCCGCCTCTGGGCCGTGATCGCCGACTGCCCGAAGCCGGTCGTCGCCGCCGTCAACGGCTTCGCCCTCGGCGGCGGCTGCGAGCTGGCGATGCACGCCGATATCATCGTCGCCGGCGAGAACGCGCGTTTCGGCCAGCCGGAGATCCGCGTCGGCATCATGCCGGGCGGCGGCGGCACCCAGCGCCTGTTGCGCGCCGTCGGGAAGTTCAAGGCGATGAAAATGCTACTGACCGCCGAGCCGGTCTCGGGGCGCGAGGCCTTCGAGATGGGTCTCGCCAGCGAGGTCGTGCCCGACGACGAGGTTCTCGATCGCGCGCTCGAGATCGCCGGCGCCATCGCCGCGATGCCTCCGCTCGCCGCCCGCCGCATCAAGGAGGTGGTACTCGCGGGCCAGGACTCGTCCCTCGCGGCGGGCCTGATGTTGGAGCGCCGCACCTTCGATACGCTCTTCGATACCGAGGACCAAAAAGAAGGGATGCGGGCGTTCATCGAAAAGCGCAAGCCCGAATTCAAGGGGAGATAGGAACGGTGACACGCAGCGCGACGCAGCCCAACCTCGCGGTTGGCGTCGTCGGCGCCGGGACCATGGGGCGCGGCATCGCCCAGGTCGCGGCGACCGGCGGATGCACGGTGAAGCTCTACGACGCCAAGGAGGGCGCCGCAACCGAGGCGGTCGAGTTCGTCTCCCGCATGCTCAAGCGCGCCGTCGAGAAAGGCCGCATGGAGGCCGCCGACGCCGATGCCGCGACGGCGCGGCTCGAACCCGTCGACGCGGTTTCGGAGTTCGACGCCTGCGACGTGGTGATCGAGGCGGTGATCGAGGACATTGAGATCAAGCACAAGGTGTTCGCCGAGATCGAAGCCGTCATCGCCGATGATGCCGTGCTCGCGACAAACACCTCGTCGCTTTCGGTGACGCGCATCGCCTCGGCATGCAGCCGGCCGGAGCGGGTCGCCGGCTTCCACTTTTTCAACCCCGTGCCCCTGATGCCGCTCGTCGAGGTGATCAGCGGCGTCAAGACCGAGGACTGGGTCACCGACTTCCTGGTCGATCTCGGTATTCGCATGGGCCGCCAACCGCTCCGCGTCGCCGATGCGCCGGGTTTCCTCGTCAACCAGGTCGGACGCGGTTACACGATCGAGGCCGCGCACTTGGTGAGCGAAGGGGTCGCCGACTTCGTCGATGTCGACCGCATCATGCGCGATGCCGCCGGCTTCCGCACGGGCCCCTTCGAACTCCTTGATTTGACCGCGCTCGACGTGACCCACCCGGCGACGGTCGAAATCTATGAGCAGTATTTCCACGAGCCGCGTTTCCGGCCGTCCGCGCTGATGAACACCCGCATGCAGGCGGGGCTTCTCGGTCGCAAGGTCGGTCAGGGCTTTTATGTTTACGAGAACGGCAAGCAGGCGGTCCCGGAAGAGGCCGCCCCGCCGAAGTTCGATGGCGGCAAGTTTTGGGTCAGCCGCGCGCTCGCCGATGCGCACGACGCGCTCGCGGAGATCGTTCGCGCGGCCGGCGGCGAACTGGATACGGGCGAGCGTCCGGCCGACGACTCGGTCATATTGGTGACGCCGCTGGGTGACGACGCCACGGCCGCCGCGGTCGAGCAGGCACTGGATGCGACCCGCACCGTCGCCGTCGACGTCCTATTCGGCCTGGATACGCGCCGCAGCCTGATGAAGACGCCGTTGACGACCCCGGAGGCGACCCGCGCCGCCCATGCCGTGCTCGCCGCCGACGGCGTTCCGGTGACCGTGCTTCGCGACAGTCCCGGCTTCGTCGCCCAGCGCATCGTCGCCATGATCGTCAATATCGGCGCCTCGGTCGCGCAACAGGGGATCGCTACGCCGGAGGACATCGACAAGGCCGTGAAGCTCGGCCTCAACTATCCGCATGGTCCCCTCGGCTTCGGCGACGCGCTCGGCGCCGACAAGGTGCTTCGCGTGCTCGAGGGCCTGCATCGCCAGTACGGCGATCCGCGCTACCGGCCGAACCCATGGATCAGGCGGCGCGCGCAGCTCGGCGTCTCGCTGTTGACGGCGGAAAGCTGACCGCGCCGAACCTCGCCAAAAGGAGAAACATCCGCCATGTTGGATGCATACATCTACGACGGCCTGCGCAGCCCCTTCGGACGCTCCGGCGGCGCGCTGGCTTCGGTAAGACCTGACGATCTTCTGGCCGCCGTGATGCGGCCGTTGATGGACCGCGCGCCCTTCAAGGTGGACGACGTCGACGATGTCATCATCGGCTGCGCGAACCAGGCCGGTGAGGACAGCCGGTGCGTGGCCCGCCACGCGAGCCTGCTCGCCGGGTTCCCGGTGGAAATCCCGGGCACGGCGATCCAGCGGAACTGCGGCAGCGGCATGGGCGCTCTGATCGCGGCGGCGCACGCCATCACCTGCGGCGAGGCCGACGTTGCGGTCGTTGGCGGCGTCGAGAGCATGAGCCGGTCGCCGTTCGTGGTCGGCAAGGCCGAACAGCCCTACAGCCGTCAGCTCACGTGGTATGATTCGGCGGTCGGCGCGCGCTTTCCGAACCCCAAGATCGAGGAAGAATACGGCGACGACAGCATGCCGAAGACGGCCGACAACCTGGCCCAGGAGTATCAGCTCTCGCGGGAGGATTGCGATGCGTTCGCCATGCGCTCGCAAAAGGGCTGGGGCGCGGCCCAGGAAGCCGGCTTTTTCAAGGACGAGGTCCAGCCGATCACCGTGCCCGGCGGGCGCAAGCAGCCGGACGTGGTGGTCGACACCGACGAGCATCCGCGGCCGGACACGGATCGGGAAAAGCTGGCCAGGCTTCGGCCTCTCAATCCCGACGGCGTGACGACCGCAGGCAACGCCTCCGGCCTCAACGACGGCGCCGTTGCCATGGTGGTCGCGAGCCAGAAGGCCGGCGAGGCGGCGGGCGCCGCGCCGATCGCCCGGGTCGTGGCCAGCGCCGTGGCCGGCGTGCCGCCGCGAACCATGGGCATCGGTCCGGTGCCGGCGTCGCAGAAGGCCCTGGAACGGGCGGGGCTGGCCCTTAAGGACATGGACGTGATCGAGATCAACGAGGCCTTCGCCGCACAGGTCCTGGCGTGCCTCAAGGGTCTCGACCTCGCGTTCGACGACGACCGCCTCAACCCGAACGGGGGCGCCATCGCGCTCGGCCACCCGCTCGGTGCGTCCGGCCCGCGCCTGGTGCTGACGGCGATCAACCAGCTCAAGAAGGCCGGCGGCCGCTACGGGCTGGCCACCATGTGTATCGGCGTCGGCCAGGGTGTCGCCGTCGTTCTGGAAGCCGTCTGAGCCGATGGCCGCCGTCAAGCCGTCGTTCGACTGGAAGGACCCGCTGCTCTTCGGCGATCGGCTCGACGAGGAGGAGCGGCTGATCCGCGACAGCGCCCATCGGTTCGCGCAAGCGCGCCTTATGCCGCTGATCCTGGACTGGAATCGCCACGAGAAATTCGATCCCGAAATCATGCGGGAGTTCGGCGACATGGGGTTCCTCGGGATGACCATCGACGGCTACGGCTGCGCCGGCGCCAGCTATGTCGCCTATGGGCTGGTGGCGCGCGAGCTCGAACGGGTCGACGCCGCGTTTCGCTCGGCCTGCGGCGTCCAGGGCGGGCTGGCGATGGCGCCGATCGACGAGTTCGGCAGCGACGAGCAACGCGAGCGTTTCCTGCCGCCGATGGCACGGGGTGAACGCATCGGCTGCTTCGGCCTGACGGAGCCCGACGCCGGCTCCGACCCCGGGCGCATGCGCTCCCGGGCGCGCCGGGTCGACGGCGGCTATCGGCTTACCGGCAACAAGATGTGGATCACCCATTCGCCGATCGCCGACGTGTTCATCGTCTGGGCCAGGGACGACGACGACACGGTCCGCGGCTTCATCCTCGAAAAGGGGATGGACGGGCTGTCGGCACCGAAGATCGAAGGCAAGTTCTCCGTCCGCGCGTCGCCGACGGGCGAGATCGTCATGGACGACGTGTTCGTGCCGGACGACAACGTGCTTCCCGATGCGGAGGGCCTCCGCGCGCCGTTCGCCTGCCTCAACAAGGCGCGCTTCGCGATCAGTTGGGGGGCGCTCGGCGCGGCCGAGTTTTGTTGGCAGGCATCCCGGAACTACGCCATGGACCGGGTCCAGTTCGGCCGGCCGCTGGCCGCGAACCAGCTCGTCCAGGCGAAGCTCGCCGACATGCAGACCGAGATCACGCTGGCGCTTCATGCGACGCTTCGTGTCAGCCGTCTGCAGGACCAGGGCCGGGCGACGCCAGAGATGATCTCGCTCGTCAAACGCAATTCGGCCCAGAAGGCGGTCGAGATCGCGCGCATGGCCCGCGACATGCACGGGGCCAACGGCATCGCCGACGAATTCCACGTCATCCGCCACATGATGAACCTGGAAGTCGAGAACACCCTCGAGGGGACCTACGACATTCTCTCACTCGTTCTCGGCGCCGCGCAGACAGGCATTCGCGCGTTCGCCGGTTGATCGTGCCAGTCCCGGGCCCGGCACTAAAAGAAGCCGCGGCGGATGAGGTTGACGGCGATGATGGTGAGGACGATCAGGACCGATTTGCGGAACAGCTCGGGGTTCACTTTCCGGGTCAGGTGATTGCCGAGCCACATGCCCACCGCCGCCAGTAGTTGGCCATCGTCAACAGATGCCACCGGCCCGAAGATCAGACGTTCCGTCGTCATGAAGCCCACCGACGAGAACACCAGGAACAAGCTTATCCCCGAGACCAGAAAGAGCAGGCCCAGGGCCCTCTTGAAATACTGGGGACCGACCCGCGTCGCCGCCAGGTACATGATAAGCGGCGGACCGTTGGCCCCCGTCATCGATCCGATCAGACCCGAGGCGCCGCCGGCCAGGTAACCGGCGGCCGAGCGAAAGGAGTCGGGGATGCTATATGCCGCCCGGGACAGCGACAGC
>CBESNX010000099.1:0-5904 GCA_965531025.1 uncultured bacterium | reverse complement strand
TCGACAAGCTCAGGGTGAGGGCCTCACGTTGAGCATGTCGAAACGTGAGAGCCGACTCGAGCTTCAACGGCTTGCCTTTGCGTACCTCTTTTCCTGGCCCTGGAATTCGTCGAGCCCCATGAGGCGGTAGACCTCCTCGAGCGCGACGATGTGGGGATCGGCGGCCGCCGCTTTGCGCTCGCGGCCCAGCGCCGCGAACGCCTCCCGCATGCCCCGGATGGCGCCGCGCAGCCCGTGATTGGCGAAGACCACGAACTTGAACCCGGCCTCGTGCAGCTGATTTACGGTGGCGTCCTTGAACTTGGTCGGGACCACCAGCAGGGGCGAGGACTCCCCCCAGCGGCGGGCGAACTCGAAGACCTCGTCCGGCCCCGGTTGGGTGGAGTGAATCATGATCACGTCGGCGCCCGCCTCAAAGTAGGCCGCGGCCCTCTTGATCGCCTCGTCCTGGCCGAGCCCCGCGATCAGGGCCTCGACGCGGGCGACGACCATGAAGTCGGCCGACCTTTGCGCGTCCTTGGCGGCGCGGAGCTTCGAGGCCATCTCGTCTATCGATTCGAGGCGCCGCTCCACCCCTTCCCACAGGCTGCAGCGCTTGGGGTACAGATTGTCCTCGATGCAGATGCCGGCGACCCCCACCCGTTCGTAGGCGCGGACCAGCCGGACCACGTTCATGGCGTTGCCATAGCCCGTATCGACATCGACGAGGGTGGGGATATTGGCCGCATCGCAGATGTTCGCGACGATCGGCAGGCACTCGCCCATGCCCAGCATGCCGGCGTCGGGAACGGCGTGGGAGGCGGAAATCTCGAAGCTGCTGGCCCAGACCGCATCGAACCCGGCATCCTGGACCAGCCTGGCGCTCAGTCCGTTATGGGCCCCGGCCAGAACCACGGGCCCGGGACGCGTCAACAATTCCCGGAAACTCATCTTGCTTCCTCCCATCGCCTGTCGCGGTCGCGCCGCTTCGGCGGCGCGCCAAGCGCACAATAGCGCCCGCACATGCCGCCGTCACAGCCATTATGAAACCGACACCACCACCCTTCAAGGCCGCGCGTCGCCGCCGCCTGCGTCATGTGATTTTCCTGTCGCTTTGCGGCAGGCAAACCGGGCTTTAACGCCGTATGTTCGATCGCTTAAAGCGTTTCACACGCCCGCGCAAACGATCATTTCTCACACGACGCATGACGGCCTACGGCATGAACTCTTCTCATGAGGACGGGTCTCATGAGGACGGGCACAGATGAGCCTTTGCGAGCAACAGACAGCGGCGACCGGCAAGTTTGACCGCGCCTTACACGTTCCTGAAAACGACGGCGCCGCCCCCGGTCTGCCCCGTGTCATGGAACCCACTTCCCCGCAAGCTCAAATACCGTCCGCGCATGGCTTCCCTCGACGGTTGACAGAACCCTGGGTGCGTGCCTTTCTTTACGGCGAGCGGAGCTCGGCGAGCCGCGCGGCGCGGTTCCGCCCTTGGCGGAGACAAGTGGATAGGCGCGCCCTTCGGCGCCCCGTCCTTGCGCGGCGGCGCGCTTTCGAGCAGAGAAGCGAGTGTCATGGCGGATTATGACGTCATCGTGGTCGGCGCGGGCAACGCGGCCCTGGCGGCCGGCGTTTCCGCCCGCGAGAACGGCGCCGAACGTGTCCTGGTGCTGGAAAAAGCGACGCGCGAGACGCGCGGCGGCAACACCCACTTCACCGGCGGCCTCTTCCGCTTCGCGTTCGAGACGATCGAGGACCTGCTCGGAATCGTGCCCCAGGCGAAGGAGCTTCCCGGCTTCGTCGAGGGGGTGGAGCCCTACCCCAAGGACGCTTTCCGGGCCGACCTGCTGCGCATCACGCAGGGGCGCACCGATCGCGAGCTGGCCGACATCCTGATCTCCAACTCCTTCGACACGGTCTGCTGGCTCATCGAACAGGGCATCAAGATGGAGCCGGCCCTATCGCTCGGCGGGGTACAGGTCGGCAACGTCATCAAGTGGCCCAAGGGCGCCATCCTCCGCGTCGAGCACGAGGGCGTCGGCCTGTCCAGGACCTGGTTCGAGATCGCGGATAAGCGCGGCCTCGAGGTCCGCTATGAAACCGGCGCCTTGAACCTGATCCGCAACGGCGCGGGCCGCGTCACGGGCGTCGTCGCCAGGGGACCGGAGGCGGTCAGCGAAATCACGGCCGATGCGGTGGTGCTCGGCTGCGGGGGCTTCGAGGCCAACATGGCGTGGCGCGCCCAGTATCTCGGCAAGCCCTGGGACCACGCCAAGGTGCGCGGCAGCAAGCACAACCAGGGCGACGGCCTGCGCATGGCCCTCGAGGCCGGCGCCCTGCCCCACGGCCAGTGGAGCGGCTGCCACGCCACGCCGATCAACGCGGACGCGCCCGCCTACGGGGACCGCGAACTCACCGACAAGACCAACCGCCTCTCCTATCCCTATGGGGTGATGATCAACAAGCTCGGGCTGCGCTTCGTCGACGAGGGCGAGGACCAGCAGTTCTTCACCTACGCCAAGTTCGGCGGCATCATCCTCGACCAGCCGGACAGCCTCGCCTATCAGATCTTCGACTCCAAGGTCACGCACCTCCTCGAGCCGCGCTATGCGACGAGCGAACCCGTGACCGCGGACTCGCTCGAGGATCTGGTCGCAAAGCTCGACGTTGCGCGCGAGACGGCGCTCGAGACGCTCCATGCCTACAACGAGGCGGCAGGAAACGGCCGGTTCAACCCCGGCGCGTGCGACGGCATGCGCGCCAAGGGCATCGAGCCGCCGAAGTCGAACTGGGCGCAGCGGCTGGATGCCCCGCCTTTCCTCGCCTATCCGGTGACCGGAGGCATCACCTTCAGCTTCGGCGGCTTGAAGGTGAATGCGCGGGCCGAGGTGATCGCCACGGACTGGAAGCCCATGGGCGGCCTTTATGCCTGCGGCGAGATGGTCGGCGGGCTGTTCCACTCCAACTACCCCGGCGGGTCGGGCCTGATGTCCGGCGCCGTGTTCGGCCGCATCGCCGGCGCCAACGCCGCCAGGGCGCGCGGCGTAACGGCCGTGTCCACCCCTCAATAGAAGGCCGTGTGAGATGAGACAGGTCATGCTCCGCGCCGTGTTCATGCGCGGCGGCACAAGCAACGCCATCATGCTCCGTGAGGCAGACCTGCCGGAGGAGCGGGAGCTCTGGGCCCCGATCTTCCTCGCCGCCATGGGCAGCCCCGACCCCAACGGCCGGCAGCTCGACGGCATGGGCGGGGGGCTTTCCTCGCTGTCGAAGGTGTGCGTCATCGGGCCGCCGAGCCGCCCGGACGCGGACGTGGATTTCACCTTCGCCCAGGTCTCGGTGAAGGACGCCGCGGTCGATTATTCCGGCAACTGCGGCAACATGTCCTCCGCGGTGGGTCCCTTCGCCGTGGACGAGGGCCTGGTGCCGGCCGCGGGTGATGAGGCCGTGGTCCGCATCCACAACACCAATACCAACAAGATCATCGTTTCCCGCTTCGCGCTCGACGACGGTCTCGCGGCGGTGGACGGCGATTTCAAACTCCCAGGCGTCGCCGGCACCGGCGCGCCGATCCGCCTGGAGTTCCTGGATCCCGGCGGCTCCGGAACGGGCAAGCTCCTGCCCACCGGCGCCCCGGCCGAGGTGCTCGAGGCACCGGGGCTCGACCGCATTACGGCCTCGCTGGTGGACGCGGCCAACCCCTGCGTCTTCGTCCCGGCCGACGCGCTGGGCGCGTCCTGCACCGAAATGCCGGACGCGCTAAATACCCCGGACTTACTCGACAAGCTCGAAGCCGTCCGCCGCACCGCCAGCGTCCGCATGGGAATCGCGAGGACGCCGCACGAAGCGGCCCAACTGCCCAGCGTGCCGAAGGTAGCGCTGGTTTCCGAATCCCAGGCGGCGAAAACCCTTTCCGGCGAGACCCTGGCGCCGAATGACATGGACCTCACCGTGCGCATGATCTCCATGGGGCAACCTCACCGCGCGGTGCCCCTGACCGGCGCCTTGTGCCTCGCGGTCGCCTCGCGCATCGAGGGAACCGTCGTGAACGCCGTGGCCCGGGCGCCGGCCTCGCCCGAGGACGACGTCCGCATCGCCCAGCCCTCGGGCCTGACGGTGGTCGGCGCCCGCGTGCGCAAAGAGAAGGAGTGGATCGCCGAGAGCGCCGTCGTGTACCGCACGGCGCGCCGGCTCATGGAGGGCTCGGTCCTGGTCCGCGCCTCGAAGGCGGCGGAAGCGCGGCCGAGCCTGCGGCGCGCGGCCCCGCCGGCCGCCTGAGGAGTCCCTCGCCCCGCCGGGCGGCGTTGCGGGCGCGCATCTGCGCGGAGGAATGGAGGATTCGGAATTGAAGCAAAGCGCCATTCGCCAACCGGCCGCGCCGGCCCGGCACGCGAAAGCCCTCACCGCCCCGCTCGCCGGGTGGGTCGCGAACCTGCGCCACCGGGACCTGCCCGATTCGACCCGGCGGGCGATCCGGTCGGCGCTGCTGGATACCCTCGGGGTCGGCCTCTACGGGCTGGACCGGCCGTGGACCCGCGCCGTCCGCGCCTGGACCCTGAAGGGCGCCCATCCGCCGTCCGCCGCCGGCGCGCTGGCCTCGGTGTGGGGCGAGCCCGAGCCTTCGCTCAGGCCCTGCGACGCGGCCCTCGTCAATGGCGTCTCCAGCCACGCCTTCGAGCTCGACGACTTCCACAACGCCAAGCTCCATCCGGGGGCCGCCGTGGTGCCGGCGGCGGTGGCCCTGGGCGAAGCGCTCGACGCCTCGGGCGAGCGCCTCGAGACGGCGCTGGCCGCCGGATACGAGGTGATGATCCGCACCGGCCTCGCGCTTAACCCCGCCGCCGCGCGGCTTAGGGGCTGGCACCTCACCGGGGTCTGCGGGCCTTTGGGCGCGGCCGCGGCAGGCGCCGTTCTCCTCGGCCTCGATGCGGCGACCACCGCCTGGGCCCTGGGCCTCGCCGGCACTCAGGGCTCCGGCCTGTTTGCCTTTAACGCCGACGGCGCCATGAGCAAGCGCCTGCACCCAGGAAGGGCCGCCCACGCCGGCATCCTCGCCGCCGAGCTCGCGGCGCTCGGCCTCACCGGCCCGACCCAGATCTACGAGGCCGAGGACGGCGGATTGCTTCGCGCCTTCTCCGACAGCCCGCGCCCCGAGGCGCTCCTCGAGGGGCTCGGCGCGCACTATTGCCTCGACGCCACCTCGTTCAAGCCCTATGCCTGCTGCGGCAGCTTGCATGCCCACGTCGACGCGGCGCTCAAAGCGCGCGCCGCGCTGGGCGGGCCGCCGGATCCCGGGCAACGGGTCCGGGCGGGCGTCGGCCGCGTCGTCGAGGTGCAGTGCGGCTACGCCTACGAGCCCGGCACCGAGCTCAACGCGCAGATGAGCGCCCGCTACTGCCTCGCCGTCGCCCTGCTCGAAGGCGCGGTGCTGGCGGACGCCTTCGCGCCGGAAAAACTGGCGGATCCGGCGATCGTCGAGCTCGCGCGGCGCATCGAACTGGTCCACGACCCCAAGCTCGACGACATCTACCCCGAACATTTCGTCGGCTGGGTGGAGGTCGAGAAAGGCGCCGGCGAAGGTTTCGAGCGCGCCTACGTCCTCGACCCCTCCGGCTCGCCGGCGAACCCCAACCGGGAGGCCGCGCTCGAGGCCAAGTTCCGGACCCTGATGCGCGGGATGCAGAGGGACGAGGCCATCGGCCCCGTGGAGGCCGCCGTCGCGTCCCTCGAGCGGACCTCGGTCAGGGACCTTACGGCCCGGCTCGCCACCCTCGCGGCGCCGGGCGAGTGAGCGGCCGGTCCAGCCGCAGCCGCCCGCGCCGGCCGCGGCCGCCGGGAGACGATCACTCCGCCTTCGCGTCCCCCGACATGGTTGCCGCCCGCGCCTCCCTCTCCGAGGCCACGGCCATGCGTTCCATCAAG
>CBESNX010000098.1:0-5922 GCA_965531025.1 uncultured bacterium | reverse complement strand
CGCGCCAGGGGTTGAACCATAGCGCCAGGTCCGGTTTGCGCAAGCCAACCGTTGTGCGATAATGCGTTCAAAGAAGTCATTCAGCAGGAAATGAAGCGATGCGCGCTCCCCACGATATCGGCGGGTTGCCGGGCGGCCCGGTCGACACCGACGCCGTTGATGCGACCTTCTGGGAAAAGCAGATCGACGCCATTCACGTGCTTCTGGGCGACGAGAAGCGGGGCATCATCCGCGTCGATGAGAACCGCCGCGCCATCGAGTCGCTCGGCGAGGACGTTTACAACACGCTTGGCTACTACGAGCGCTGGACCGCGGCCATGACGCGGCTTTTGTTGGAAAAAGGCGTGCTGAGCCAGGAAGAGATCGACCGAAAGATCGAGGACATCCGCGCCCGCGACCTCGCATCGGGCAAACAGGAGTCTTAAATGAGCGCGAAGTTTGCCCCAGGCGATAAGGTGCGCGTGCGCGCCGATTTCCCGCCGGGCCACGTCCGCACCCCCGTCTACATCCGGGGCAAATGCGGGGCGGTGACGCGCGCGTTCGGCGAATTTCCCAATCCGGAAGGCCTGGCTTACGGCGGTTCGGGCCTGCCGGAAAAGACCCTCTATGAGGTCCGCTTCAACCAGACCGAGCTCTGGCCCGATTATGAAGGGCCGGGCGGGGACACGGTCGACATCGACATCTACCAGCACTGGCTGGAGCCTGCTTGAGGGTCCTGTTCACTAAACCGTATTCCAGGCGCGAGGGACGGAAATGCAGGAACAACACGGCCACGACGCTCATGCGCCGGTCGAGGACAACAGCGAGGTCCACGGCTACTACCGGCTTCTCGGCCTGGCCCTGCGCGAGCTTCTGGTCGAGAAAGGAATTTTCACGGCCGATGAGATCCGCGAGACCATCGAGACGAGGGATTCGATCACGCCGGCGCTCGGCGCCAGGATCGTGGCGCGGGCCTGGACCGATGCCGCATACCGCGAGCGGCTTTTAGGCGACGGGAACGCCGGGGCGGCGGAGCTTGGCATCGAGATCGGCCCGACCAACCTGGTCGTGGTCGAGAACACGCCCAAGGTGCACAACGTCATCGTCTGCACCCTTTGCTCTTGTTACCCGCGCATGGTGCTGGGCCTGCCGCCCGCCTGGTACAAGAGCCGGGAGTACCGCTCGCGCACCGTGCGCGCCCCGCGCGCCGTGCTCGAGGAGTTCGGCACCGAACTCGCGGACGCCGTCGAGGTGCGGGTCCACGACTCGACCGCGGACTTGCGCTATCTGGTTCTGCCCATGCGCCCGGAGGGCACGGAAGGGATGAGCGAAGACGAGCTCGCCGCAATCGTCACCCGCGACTGCATGATCGGCGTGGCCGTTCCCAAGGCGCCCGAAAAATCCTGACGGGAAAACCCGGCGCCCGGCGTGGCGGTGCCGGCGGCTTCACGGGCAAATTCAAGGATAAGGCCGCCAGCCGGTCCCGGCGTGGCCGAACGCGAACGCCTCGGGATGAAGAATCTCGGCCAGGATCTCGAGGGACTCGGCAAGCCTCGGCCCCGGCCGGTTGAAGTACTGATGGCCGTCGGTGACGAACACCCGGCCTTCGCTTACCGCCTGCAAATCCCGCCAGCCGGGCCGGCGCGTCAGGGCCGGCATTTCCGCCATCGTGCGCTTCATATCGAAACCGCAGGGAAGGACGACGATCGCGTCGGGGTCCCGGGCGCGAAGCTCGTCCCATTCCATCCAGGGCGAATGACGGCCCGCATCGCCGAACAGGTTCTCGCCTCCCGCCATTTCCACGAGCTCCGGCATCCAGTTGCCCGCGGCCATCAAGGGCTCGATCCATTCGACGCAGGCGACGGAAGGACGCGAGCCCAGGGATCGCGCCCGCCCGGCGATCGCCGCCATACGCCCCTCGAGCCGATCCGCGAGCTCGGCCCCGCGGGCCTCCATCCCGAGCGCCCGCGCCACGCGCCTGATGTCGCCCAGCACATCGGCGAGGAATTCGGGGCGCAGCGAGACCACCTCGGGGCGCGCGCCGAGCCAGTCGTCGACGACGCGCAAAAGCTCGGCTTCGCTGACCGCGCAGGCCTCGCATTGGGACTGGGTGATGATGATGTCAGGGGCCAGTTCACGCAAACGGTCCGCATCGACCCGGTAGACCGCCAAAGCCTGTTCGAGGATGGCCTTGACGCGCTCGTGAATCTCATGGCTCGTCCCTTGGGGATCGAACTTCGGCGCCGTGCAGGCCGGCAGCTCGCGCACCGAAGGGGGGAAGTCGCATTCGTGGGAGCGGCCCACGAGGCCCTCCTCCCCGCCCACCGCGCAGACGATCTCCGTGGCGGAGGGCAGCAGTGAGACGATGCGGTGACGGGCCATGGGACCAGTGAGCACCATGAGCTCAGGGGATTGACAGGCGCCTTGAGATTAAGGCGCGCGAGGGGCCGAGGCCAGTGAATTGCGCCGAAGCAGCCGCCGGGCGGCAAGCTTACCGACTCAAAAGGTAGCGGCATGTTACGTGGCTGGTAGGTTGTTACGTTGGCTCTACCATTGCTCCGCCACCGAGGGAGATGATGTTTCCCCCGTATCGCTATTTCCGTGAAAATAAAAAGAGATCGGCCAACAGGTTTGGGACACTTGCAAAACGGAGCCTTCGCTCGCTCGATATGTATGGCACTCTCGAAGGAATTGGCTACGCCACCTTGTCATTCAGCGACTTTCGGGCGGCTTTTGCAAGGAACGCGGATCGGTTATCGGTGGCAGCGTCGATACGCTCTAGGAGAGCTTCAGGCAAAGTCACGTTTACGCGGACGGCGCGTGACTTGATGGCTGGTCCAGGGACGAGAAAGGCAACGGCGTTCCGATTTTCCTTGTTAGCCATAACGTCTTCCAGGCTTGAGGGTTCCGGTACGGGAATACCTTCCTCGACCATTCCTTCGATATGTAAATCAAGAGCTTGCTTGGCCATAGCGCGTGCCTCGTCGAGGTCCTCGCCGGCGGTGAAGCAACCGGGAAGATCGGGAAAGCTGACGCCGTAGTCGCTATCGCCGTCCTTATGGATGAGTGCGATGTACTGGTGCATCGTCGCCCTCCTTGGCCTTGACGCAACCTTCAAGTCAGTTTGACGCCCGAGTCCTTTTCGATCCTCTTCAGGGTGCCTATCGGGAAATCTTTCTTCGGATGCGGAACGGTCACAAGGTTTGGGTTGTCGGGATGCTTGAACTGCTTGTGAGAGCCCTTCTGTCGGACTTCCTCCCACCCAGACTCCTCAAGCCGCTTGATGACAGCTCGACTATCCACGGACAACCTATACACACTCATACACACCCGGTCAAGAAAAAGTGCGTAAAAGTACTACTTTGTTGGGATCCGTTTCGTGGGTTCCCAGGTATTACATTTTTGGGATCCAACGGGGGGCACGCCCTTCGGCGCCTAACGGGGATTGCGAAGAAGAGCGCCCATTCGCTGAACGCCCAAATCCTGCGCCGGGCAGGGGCGGCTCAGCCGCCGAAGATCCGCTTCAGATTCTCGAAACCGGCCTGATAGATGCCCTCGATCACTTTGACGGCATCGGGCTCCGGGGCGCCCACGGGTTCGAACTCGCTCGACCACTCGACGGTGCAGCTTGCGCCGTCGTCGCGATCGCGGACCCGCAGGGTGGCGAGGTAATCGCCGACCGGAAGCGGGCTTTCGACAATCGAGTAGCGCAATACCCGCTGGTTGTCGTCAACGGCCTCGAGCCGTTCCAGCACGGCGCCGCCACCGGCGAGATAGAGACGCCGCAAGGTGGTCGTCCCCTCCTTCTCGCTCTCGCTTTTCTCAATCGCCGGATACCAGTCGGCGAGCGTATGGAAGCCTCCGATGAGGTCCCAGACCCGCTGCGCCGGACCCGGCAGCTCTGTCGCCATCGTAACTTTCGCCATTTCATTTCCTCCCTCGCGTTTGCGGATTATCGTGCGGCCGCGTACCAGCGGGGGAACGCCACCGGGCGGCAAGCTTGCCGGCCAAGCCTGCAAGTCATCAGACCGGTCGTGGTCGGATGGGCCAGGGTGCCGAATTCTGTTAACGTCGCTGAGCCAAAGAAGCCCTTCCTTGCAACGCCGGATCAAACAGGGAGACAAGCCATGATGATCGCCCGTTGGCAAATCGAAGCCCGTTTTGGCCACAAGCAGGCCGTGATTGACTCACTCAAGCGTTGGTTCGAGGAAATCGGCAGGCAAATCGGCTGGACGCCCGATAAAGTTCGAATCGTGACCGGATCGGTCGGAGCGCTGGAATCGACGGTCCAGGCGGAGGTGCAGATTGAAGACCTGGCCGAGCTCGACGCTTCCTGGGCCAAGCTCGGCACTATCGAGGCCCATAAGAAATGGAGCGAGGACATCGAGCCATACGTCGTTTCAGGAACGCCGCGCTGGCAGGTCTTCCGATTGGTTTAGAGCACTATCCGGCCCCAATCCCGCACGGCTCTCGTGGACAGGGCCATTTTCCAGGGCATAAATGAGGTTCGGCGATGGCGTGATCGCATGCGTGACGGCCGCCGGCGACGTTATTGCTGGCGGAATTCGAGCGTTGCCGGCGAGATCAGGACGCCGAAATATTCACACCAGATGACCACGCTTCCGTAGTCCGACAGCTTGACACCCGGGGAGACCGGAAAGTTCTGGCTGCCTTTGAATGCCCTGAGCCGTCCGAGGTCGACGAACATGCTGTTCTTTACGTCCGACGACGAGGTGACATTACCGCTGGGCACAAGGTACACGTGGTACTTCGGACCCGGCCCGACCTCGAAGTCGCTCTTAAGGTGGAGCGTGTCGCTGTAGACCGTCACGGAACCCTTGCCATAGTGGACCGGGTCCGACGGGTCGGCGTGGACAAAGGAGCCGGTGGCGACAACCTGCTTCGTCTCCGCCTCCTCCACCTTCTCGGTCTCAACAATGTCAGCCAGGAAGATGTAGGGGTAAACGAAGATGCCCAGGGCGAAGCCCCCGGCAACTCCGAGGACGCCGCCAATGAGGAACGTAAAAACAAGTTTTCTCATATCGCGCCTCTCCACTGCGTTTGCGGCTATTGCCTGATCGGAGCATCGCGGGCGTACTGGCCCGTTTCAGCCGTTGATCCGACATTGCCCATCTCAGAAAGCGCGCGCTTGGTCAACCGTTAAAGGCAACGCGTGGCGCCGGGGCAACGGCCCTGGCGGGCCGGCGCAACCGGGTCGTGGGGTCGGTCCGAGCATGGGCGGGGATATTATTCCTAAATCGCTTGGCGTTAACTTTTTTTTACCTTTCGCGGCTATCATGGGAGCATGCGTGTGGTGCGGCAAAGATTGCGGAAGACCGCTTCCCGGATCGAGCCCTATCTGTCGGTGCTCCAGTGGCTTGGCGTGCGCGAAATCACGCTCAGTACTCTCGTTGCTCTCGGCGTGGCCGTCGTGGGGCTGTTCGAGGGGCTACCCGTCTTTTTCGTCTTGGTCGGGACGATCCTGGCATTCACGGGAGCGCTGTGGGGATTCGCCGGCTTCGAGCGGTTGTTCGCGCAATATCGCGCAAATCCGGATTATGAGCGCTGGGACAAAGTTGACGTTCTCCATGCCTGGGTGGCCGCCTGCCTTTGGGCCGAACAGAAGCCCTGGCCCACCACCAGCCCGAGAATGCCGAGCTTTCCATGCTTTCAAAAACTGAAGGGCGCATTGGAGATGGGCGAGCTGAAGCTTTATGCCGGCACAGGCAACATGGCTTCCAGGATTCGCCGCAGAGATCTCATTGACTACGCAACCGCGATTGGTCAACGCCCCCTTTTCCTGTTCCCGGAGGATCGCCTGAAAGGATAAACCAGGGACCACTCCCGCAATGGGGGTTGGCGTCACCGGCCATCCTTGCCCACTCGAGGCCATCGCCGGGCCCGACTCTTCCGAACCCCCCGTTGCCCGCAGCAGCCGCTGGT
>CBESNX010000097.1:0-5924 GCA_965531025.1 uncultured bacterium | reverse complement strand
GCGCACCCGTCGCAATGCATGCCGTCGATCTTGATGGAAACCGTGTTCACTGCTTCCTCCGCTGTGATCCCGTGCTCATCCGAACAAGAACTGGAAGGGCGTTACGAGCCCCATATACGCCGGGCTCTGGTAAAGGAAAAACAGGGCGGCGAGGAGGAGCAGTATTCCGCCTGTTCGCTCAATCACCGGGACTCAGGTGGCGAAACGGCGCAGCTGCTTGACCATCCCTGCGACTGCACTCCCGAGCTATCGCTGCCCTCCCGGCCACGTCAGCATCGGCATGTTCACCACCACGCCAGGTTCCTCGATCATGATCTCATTGGCCTTGAGTGCCTCCTGGACCTCGGCGGCGGACTTGAGTGTGCGGGCGGACGGTTGGTCCTTCCACGTCACCAACACAATTTTCCGAAGCGGGGTGTACCCGGGATGTCCCGGCGCTTCTCCGAATACGTCGGGCTGGAAGCCGAGCGGTCCCAACGGCCCGTCGCCCTTCACGCCGTTGGTGAACACGTAGACGCGTGCAAGCATCTCCTTTGGCGCTTTGGCGAGGGACGGAACCAGCAAAACCGGCGATCCCATCATGTCGGTGAGGATTTTTGCGATCTCGGGGTCCGAGGTTTCCGTGTGCAGAAACAGGATCTTTTGCCCCTCGCTGTAGCCCGTGACCGGTGGCACGACCGGGGCGTCGCCGGACATCATGCCCCCCATGGGCTTCATCGTTTTCTTCATCTCCTGGCCCTCGACCGGGGATGTGGTCGCCAAGGCGACAAGCAGAACGGCAACGAAGCCGTCGTTTCTCCAAGTGAATCTCATAGCTGTCCCTCCGTACTCCGATCCCAAGCCCGATTTGCCCGGCTTGGCAATTCGGACCTCGCACATCGGCTCTGAGTTGGAGGCACAGCCTACATCCCGTACCACGGTACGGGGTCAAGAGCTGACTCCCGGGTTCACGCAATCGTGAAGCGCGGCCCCGGTTAGACCCGATCGCGCTGGCCTTCCAGCACCTCCATGATCGAACATGCGCGCAGCGCCCCGCTGCCCGGACACGCCGCAACCAGCTCCTCGAGGGCGGCGCGAATCCGTTCGAGCTGCGCGAGCTTGCGATCGACCTCCTCTAGTTTCGCCGTGGCCCGCTTGCGGACATCGCCGGCGTCGGTCGCCGGGTCCGCCCGCAGCGAAAGCAGCTCGTCGATCTCGCGCAGCGAAAAGCCGAGCTCCTGGGCTTGGCGGATGAAGCGGATGCGCTCCACCGTCCCGTCAGGGTAGGCACGGAAGCCGCCTTCCAGCGGCTTCGGCGGCTGTTCAATCAGGCCCCGGCGCTCGTAGAAGCGGATCGTTTCGATCCCTACACCCGCTTTGCGGGCGGCCTTGCCAATCGTCATCTCTCTCATGTCCCGTACCTCGCTCCCAATCTGCACTCCGTATCATAATACGGAGTCAAGTGAAAAATCGCCGAGGGCCCGGCACGGCGAGGAAATGCGTTCACGGCCGAGGCCGCATGGCTCGTTCGGCTACGCTCACCGGCGCCCCCGCCATTCGGGCCGCGCATCGGCGCGGCGAATCGACTAACATTGTGCGTGCCATACAAACCGGAAGCGGGTCAGCAGGACGGATGAGCAAGTTTGGCGCCGGTCAGTCCATCCGCCGCGTCGAGGATGCGCGGCTGCTCACGGGAGCCGGCCGGTACACCGACGATGTCAACCTTCCGGGTCAGGCCTATGGCTATGTCTTGCGCTCCCCCTTCGCCCACGCGCGGATAAGGTCGATTAACGTCGATGCCGCCCAATCCGCGCCGGGAGTCGTCGAGATTCTCACGGGCGCCGAACTCGAGGCCGAGGGCGCGAACGCCCTACCTTGCGATGTCGAGATTGCCAGCCGCGACGGCACGCCGGGGGCTGCGCCGCGACACCCGATTCTTTGCGCCGACACGGTGCGCTATGTGGGCGATAACGTCGCGTTCGTGGTCGCGGGGACGCTCGTCCAGGCGAAGGACGCGGCGGAGTTGATCGAGGTCGACTACGCGCCCCTCGACGCCGTCACCGATACAAAGACCGCCGCCGACCCGGGCATGCCCAGGCTCCATGACGATGTGCCGGAAAACCTCGCTTTCGACTGGGAGTTCGGCGATCCGCCGGCCGTGGACGCCGCCTTCGCCCGGGCCGCGCACCTCACGCGGATCGAGTTGGTCAACAACAGGGTCGTCGTCAACTCCATGGAGCCGCGCGGCGTGCTTGCCGACTATGCGGCCGGAAGCGACAGGATGACGCTTTATACGGGTACGCAGGGCGGTTGGAACCTGAAGCCGGTTTTGGCCGAGCACGTGCTCAAAGTGGCCCCTGAGAAGGTCCGGATCATCACGCCGGACGTCGGCGGCGGATTCGGCATGAAAGCTTTTCTCTACCCGGAACACGCCATGGCGGCCTGGGCGTCCCGCAAGTTGCGGCGCCCCGTGAAGTGGACCGGCGAACGCAGCGACGCTTTCCTGTCCGACACCATGGGCCGGGACCATGTCACCCAGGCGGCGCTGGCGTTCGACGCGGAGCGCCGGATCATCGGCATGCGGGTCGAGACGACCGCCAACCTCGGCGCCTATCTCTCCTTCTTCGCCCCTTTCATACCCACCGGCGCGGCGGTGAAGGTCCTGCCCGGCGTTTACGACGTGAAGTGCCTGCATTACCGGGTGATGGGCGTGTTCACCAACACCACGCCCGTCGACGCCTATCGCGGCGCCGGCAGGCCGGAATCGATTTACCTCATCGAGCGGTTGATCGACAAGGCGGCGCGGGAGTTTGGCGAAGATCCGGCCGAGCTTCGCCGCCGATGCTTCATTCCGCCCGAGGCGATGCCGTTCACGAGCGCGGCGGGCGAGACCTATGACGTCGGGGAGTTCGCCAGGGTCATGGACGCCGCAATGGCGAAGGCCGATTGGCGCGGCTTCCCCGCCCGCCGGGCGGAGGCGCGCGGCCGGGGCGCCCGCCGGGGTATCGGGATGTGCACCTACATCGAGTCGACCATGGGCGAGCCCGAGGAGCGCGCGTCCATCCGTTTCGAGGAAGACGGCATGCTCAGCGTCCTGGTCGGCACCCAGTCGAACGGTCAGGGCCACGAGACGGCCTACGCCCAGCTGCTGAACGACAGGCTGGGCATACCGTTGCATCGCATCCGCGTCATCCAGGGCGACACCGACCGCATCCGGACCGGCGGCGGGACCGGCGGCTCCCGGTCGCTGACCTCGCAAGGGTGGGCGATCCACAAGGCCGCGGACGTCGTGATCGAACGCGGCATTCAATACGCTTCCCAGGAGCTCGAAGCCGCGGCGGCGGATGTCGAATTCGACGGCGGCCGGTTCACCATCGTCGGAACCGACCGGTCGATCTCCATTCTCGATCTGGCGGCGGCGGCGCGGTCGATGGCGAGCCAGCCGGAAGGCCATGCAGGCGGTTTGGACGCAGACGCCCTGGCGACGATCGATGCCTGGACCTTTCCCAACGGCTGCCACATAGCGGAGGTGGAAATCGACGGGGAGACCGGCGTTACCCGCATCGTGCGCTATTCCATCGTCGACGATTTCGGCGTCGTGCTCAACCCGATGCTGGTCGAGGGCCAGGTTCATGGCGGCGTCGTGCAGGGCATCGGGCAGGCGTTGTATGAGCACACGGTCTACGACGGTGACGGTCAGCTGCTTACCGGCTCTTTCATGGACTACTGCGTGCCCCGGGCGGACAACATTCCGTCGCTCGAGTTCTCGACGATCGAGGTGCCGTGCAAGAACAATCCAATGGGCGTCAAGGGGTGTGGCGAGGCGGGAGCCGTGGCGTCGCCGGCGGCGGTGATCAACGCCGTCCTGAATGCGCTCGCCGATCTCGGCGTCGAACATATCGACATGCCCGCCACACCGTATAAAGTGTGGAAACTGCTGCATCGGGATTAAGTCGCGGGCCGGTGTAAAGGACAAATTCGGCGCGCTTGGGTCATGCGGATCGTCGTCAACGGACAACAGGCCTTCAGCAGAGCCGTCCTCGAGGCGTTGCTCGAGCGGGGCGAGAACGTCGTCGCCGTCTACAACGTGCCGAGGAACCCGGACCGGGGGCCCGATCCCTTGATGGAAGCGGCGCTGGCGCATAACCTGCCGGTCCATCGGCCGGGGTCCTTCAAGGGGCCGGAGCTTTGCCGGGAACTGGAGGCGCTCGAGCCCGATCTCGGCGTGATGGCGTTCGTGACGCGGATCGTGCCCGAGGCGTTCCTCAACGTTCCGACCCACGGGACCATTCAGTACCACCCCTCGCTGCTGCCGCGGCACCGGGGGCCGAGCGCCATCAACTGGGCGATCATCCAGGGGGAGGTGAAGACCGGCCTCAGCATCTTCTGGCCGGACAAGGGGCTCGATACCGGTCCGATCCTGCTGCAAAAGGAGGTCGAGATCGCCGAGCACGATACGCTCGGCAGCCTCTACTTCGACAAGCTTTTCCCGTTGGGCGTCGATGCCATCCTCGAGAGCGTCGAGCTCGTGAGAGAGGGGAAGGCGCCAAGGATCCCGCAGGACGAGTCCCGGGCCACCTACGAGAGCTGGTGCACGAAGGACGACGTGCGCATCGACTGGGAGAAGCCGGTCGGCGAGGTCTACAACCTCATCCGCGGCTCCAACCCGCAGCCGGGCGCCTGGACGACGCGCGACGGCAAGGCCCTTCAGATCTACGACGCGGTCAAGATCGCCGAGCCGTCCGGCGCGCCGGGCGAAGTGACGGACGTCACGGCGGAAGGGTTCACCGTCGCCGCGCTGGGCGGACAGATCCTGGTGCGGCGGGTCAGGCCGGAAGGCGCGGACAAGATCCCGGCGTCCGAGTTCGCGGCCAAAGGCGGCGCCGCGAAGGGCGCGCGCCTCGTGTGAGCCTCGGCACCGGGTTCGCAGACCGGCCCGGCGGACTTCTTGCTCATAGTCGCAACCGTCGCCACATCGGAGGCAGGCCCGATCATGCGCAAGGACATCGAGTTCGACGCAGCGGGCGTCACCTTGCGCGGTTGGCTGTACCTGCCCGAGGGCGCGCCCAAGCCCGCGCCCGCCGTCGTCATGGCCCACGGGTTCTCGGCCGTCAAGGAGCAGCACCTCGACAGGTTCGCCGAAGTCTTTGCCGAAGCCGGCCTCGCCGCGCTCGTGTTCGACAACCGCAACTTCGGCGCGAGCGACGGCACACCCCGCCAGGAGATCGATCCCTTATCCCAGCTCCGCGACTACCGCCATGCCGTCACCTTCGCCCGCACCCTGCCGGAGGTGGATCGGGAGCGCATCGGGGCGTGGGGAACGAGCTTCAGCGGCGGCCACGTGCTCGTGCTCGGCGCCACGGATCGGCGCGTAAGCTGTGTCGTGGCCCAGGCGCCGGCGACCGGCGGGGCGCGCGATGCTTCGCGCCGCGCCCGGCCGGACCTTGCGCCGGCGGTTCCGGTCCGCTCCGTCGCGGATCGCGAGGCGCGCGTCATGCGCGAGCCTCCGGCGATGATCCCCGTGGTTTCGAGCGATTCATCGGCTTCCCCCGCCTTGCCCGGCCTCGAAGCGTGGGAGTTCTTCGAGGGCACGAGGAAGTTTGCGCCCGCATGGCGCAACGAGGTCACGCGCCGGAGCGTCGAGATGGCGCGGGCGTACGAGCCGGGCGCTTACGTATCGAGGATCGGCCCGGTTCCGCTCCTCATGATCGTGGCCACGCGCGATACCCTGGCGCCGGCGGACTTGGCGCTCGCGGCCTACGAGCGGGCGCTCGAGCCCAAGAAGCTCGTCCTGCTTTCCGGGGGTCATTTCGCGCCCTATCTCGAAGCCTTCGATCAGGCGAGCGCGGCGGCGCGCGACTGGTTCGTCGAGCACCTGTCGGGCCGCTGAAGGGCGCGGTTCACGCTGGGCATTCGGTGCCCGGGGTCCACCGCCGCGCGCCCAA
>CBESNX010000096.1:0-6031 GCA_965531025.1 uncultured bacterium | reverse complement strand
AAAGGTAGACGTTCGGGATTTTTAGTCTTCGCAAGCCACGCGCATAGAGAACGTGGGTCCGGATGGGTAAAAGCCGCGGCGGAGTTAAGGAGTCTTAGAACCGCCTCAGCAGCGCGCCCAACGCGACGCGCAGCTGGCGCGCGGGCCTCGCAATCTCGAGGTTGGGGGCGAGAAGGTTGTAGCCCGCCCGCCGGATGCGCTTGAGGTAGGCCTCGGCCAGTACCCCGCAAAGAAGCGCCGGCAGCGCCCGTCTCGGGATTGCGCTCCTCGATTCTCGCGCCTCGAGCAAATGTCCGCGGGCGGCCTCGGCGATTGCCGCCGCCACCCGGCCGAGCGCCTCCAAGCGTTTAACATCCGAGGGTTTCAGGGCGAACATTTCCTCGGGCGACAAACCTTCTTTCTGCAGAAGCTCCGCGGGCAGGAAGGTGCGCCGCGCCCGCGCATGAAACGCGGCCGCGCGCAGATGACCGACCAGCGCCCAGGCGATGCCGACATGGCGCCCGGCGGCGTGGGCCGCGGCGCCCCGCTCGCCCAGCACTTCGAGGGCGAGCGCGTTGAGCGTCGCCGAGGTCGCGTCCGCGTAAGCCTCGAGGGCGTCGAGGTCTTGGGGCGGCGCGTCGTCCAGGTCGAACTCGCGGGCGTCGATCAACCGGTCGATTTGGGCGCGTGTCAAACCGAAGCGCTCGACCGCATGGCTCAGGGCCGCGACCACCTCGTGACGGGGCGGCGTGCCCGCATAGACGCCTGCGATGGCCTCCCGCCACCATTGCAGGCGGATCCGCCCGGGCATCGGTTCCGAGACGACTTCGCGGATCCTGGCGATCTCGAGGTTGAAGGCGTAAAGGGCCAGCAGCCCTTTGCGCGCGGGCTCGGGTGCGAACAGGGCGCAGAGGAAGCGGTCGTCGTCATGGACGCGCACCTGTTCGGCGCAATAGGAAAGCGCGGAATCATCGTCCATTATGTGCCATATATGGCCCCTCGAGGATGCCACCGAAGAACGCCCTTAAATTACGCCCGATGAAAGTGGCTTCGCCCAGCGCCGAAAACCTTCCCGCCTCCCGGCGCTTCCTGGGCGAAGGCATGGGCGATGTAAATTTTCCGCTTGGCCTGCGCCTGATCCCGTCCCGCTTGCGCTTGGAAATCCTGGCGTTTTGCCGCTTGGCCCGCGTCGCCGGTGACATCGCCGACGATCCGGGGCTGAGCGCGAAGCAAAAGACCGCGTGGCTGGAGGCGCTCGATGCCGCCCTCGAGGGGCGGAGCGTGCCGAGCACGCCCGCGGAGATGCCGGCAAGCGCGCTCGCCAACGCGCCCGGGGAGCTTTTGCTGCCGGCTCATGCGCTGCGCGTGATCCTTGCGGCTTCGGGGATCACGACGCTGCATGCGCGCCACATGCTTCAGGCCTCGAGCCAGGATGCGGTGAAGCGCCGCTACCGGGACTGGAGCGAACTCTTGGCCTATTGCCGTTACTCCGCCGCCCCGGTGGGACGGTTCGTCCTCGATCTCCACGGCGAGAAGCGCTCGGCCTGGCCGGCGGCGGAGGCGTTGTGCGCGGCCCTGAAAATCCTCAACCAGCTTCGCGACTGCAAGGAGGATTACCTAAGGTTTGAGCGGGTCTATCTGCCCGAAAGCTGGCTCGAAGCGGCCGGCGTTACGCCGGATTCCCTTGCGCATCCGGCGGCAAGTCCGGGGCTGCGCCGGGTCCTCGACCGGACGCTCGAGGGCGTACTGCGGCTGATAGAGGCGGCCGGGCCCCTGCCCCGCCAGGTCAGGAGCCCGGGCCTGAGGCTGAAAGCGGCCGTCGTTCTCACCAGCGCCGAAATGCTTGCCGCCAAGCTCGGCAAACAGGACCCCTTGGCCCGACGGGTCGCGTTATCGGGAACCGAGCGAATGCGGGCCGGACTGCGGGGCGTTGTCCGTGGGCTGACGGGACGATAGTAACCCTCCGGGCATCCATCGCGTAACGGCGCGTCGCTTGCCCGATTTCGCTTCGACAAGGCTGTTGCGGCGGCGGGGCTTCTGCTATATATTGTAGACAAGGCGTGAACGCATACTAGACTATCCACTAACGTGGGGGGTAGGCATGAAAAATCCTCTTGAGAGTCTTCAAGGCACGATCATAGCCGGGATCGTCATGCTCGTGCTGATGGTCATCATCATCAACGTCTCGTTCTGACAACCGAGGGGGCAATCCAATGGAATTCGTACAGGACCCCTGGGTCGTATTTTTCGTCCGCTGGCTGCACGTCATCAGCGGCATCATGTGGATCGGCCTGCTGTGGTACTTCAACTTCGTGCAGATCCCGTCGATGCCGAAAATTCCCGACGAACAGAAACCGGCCATCTCCAAGGTGATCGCGCCGGAGGCCTTGTTCTGGTTCCGCTGGTCGGCGCTGTCCACCATCGTCTGGGGGCTGATCCAGGCCTGGCAGCTCGGCTATTCACGAGAAGCCCTGGCCCTCGGCTTGACCGGTGATGTCCCCTATCACATGAGCATCGGGTTTGGCATGTGGTTCGGCTTGATCATGGCGGCCAACGTCTGGTTCATCATCTGGCCCAAGCAGAAGAAGGCGCTTGGCATCGTCGAGGCGACCCCGGAGGCAAAGGCCGCCGCCGCGAGGACCGCGATGCTCGCCTCGCGCACCAATACCATGCTGTCGATCCCGATGACCTACGCCATGGTCTCGGTGCATCTGTACTGAGCCGCCGGAGGGAAGTACCGCCTTCGAAAGGCGGGGCCCGAGCGCCCCGCCTTTTCGTTTACGCGATCGTTTTATGCGGCGGCTGGCTCACGGAACAGGGATCAGGGCGGCGGCGGCGCGCCGGTCTTCCGCCAGCAGAACATTGAAGGTGCGGCACGCGGCCCCCGTGCTCATCGCCTCGATCACGACGCCCGCCTCGCGCAGCCTCGTTCTCAGGCCCGAAGCGAGCGGTTCGATTTTGACGCCGCAGCCGACGAGCAGGATGTCGACCGCGGTTGCGCCGGCCAGGACCTCGGCCAGGTGTTCCTCGGAGAGCTCGGAGACGCTGTCGAACCGAAGGCTGAGCGTGCGGTCGGGAAACACCAGGACCGAGCCCTCATAGGCGACGCCGGCGATTCTGAAACCGTGACCGCCATAGGCCTGGATCAGTTGGCGTCCGGGAGGAACGAGTGGGTTGAGTTCCATGGCTGAGCGCCCATCCTGGGCCTTCGGCCCCTCCCCGGTACGAAGATCGTTAAGTACTGCGCTATTCCGTCGAGAGGAAATGAACCACAGAGGCACAGGTTGCCGGAATCCGGCAACCAGAGGGAAAAAAACTTTCACCACAAAGTCACGAAGACACTTCGATCAAGACAACTTTTTTTACTAGATTCTTCGCCTCTTCGTGTCTTGGTGGTTAAATAACCTTTCTCTGTGCCTCTGTGTCTCTGTGGTCTTCTATCCTTGAAAAGCGCCCTGAAGCTTACGCCTCGGCCTTCTTCTTCGCCACCGGGGCGCCGCTGATTGTACCGCGGATGTTGAGGAACAGCAGCACCGGCGATGCGATCCAGATCGAGGAATAGGTTCCGATCAGGACGCCCCAGATCAGGGCAAAGCTGAAATCCGAGATGACCGCGCCGCCGAAGTAATAGATCGCGACCAGCGCCAGCAGCGTGGTCACGCTGGTGAGGACCGTGCGCGAAAGCGTGTTATTCACGCTCAAGTTCAAGAGCTGCTCGACCTCCATGGTCTTGTACTTGCGCAGGTTCTCGCGGATCCGGTCGAACACCACCACCGTATCGTTGATCGAGTAGCCCGCGATGGTGAGGATCGCGGCCACGGTGGCCAGGTTGAACTCGAGACCCAGGAACGAAAAAATGCCGATGGTGGTGATCACGTCGTGGATCAGGGCCACGACGGCGCCGATGCTGAACTGCCATTCGAACCGGAACCACACGTAGATCATGATGGCCAGGATGGAAAGCACCACCGCGATCGTTCCGGCGCGGATCAGCTCGCCCCCGACCTTGGGGCCCACGAACTCGACCCGGCGGTAGCTGCTCACCGTAGCGCCCAGGGCCTCCTTCACCACTTCCACCGCGCGCATCTGCGCCTTCTCGCCGCCGGGCTGGCGTTCGACCCGGATCAGCACGTCGGTGGGGGCGCCGAATTCCTGGAGCGCCACCTCGCCCAGGCGCAGGCCCGAGAGGTCGACGCGCATCTGTTGCAGATCGGCCGGTCCCGGCGTCCTCACCTCCATGAGGATGCCGCCCCGGAAGTCGATCCCGTAATTCAGCCCCTTGCCGAAATAGAACCCGACGGAGAGTGCGACGAGGACCAGGGAAAACGCGAAAGCGAAGGGGCGCTTGCCGATGAAGTCGATCTTGGTGTCCGGCGGAACGAGCCTGAGCGGAAAGAAGGACATGGTGCGCGACACTCCGGCTAGATCGGCAGGGCCTGCGTCCGGCGCTGGCGCAGCCAGCCGACCACCATGAGCCGGGTGACCATGATGGCGGTGAACATCGAGGTCGCCAGGCCGATCATCAGCGTCACGGCGAAGCCCTTGACCGGACCGGAGCCGAATATGAACAGGATGACGGCGGCGATCAGGGTGGTGAGGTTGGCGTCGATGATGGTGGTCAGCGCCCGCCGGTAACCGGCGTCGACGGCGGAAATCGGCGAGCGGCCGGCCCGCGCCTCCTCGCGGATGCGCTCGAAGATCAGCACGTTGGCGTCCACCGCCATGCCCATGGTCAGCACGATTCCGGCGATGCCGGGCAGGGTCAGCGTGGCCTGCATGAGCGATAATGCGCCCGTGATCAGCGTCAGGTTAAAGATCAGGGCGACGTCCGCCATGATGCCGAACAGGCCGTAGGCCATCACCATGAACACGATCACGAGGATCAGGCCGATGACGCTCGCGATCTTGCCGGCGCGGATCGAATCGGCGCCGAGGCCGGGACCGACGGTGCGCTCCTCGAGCACGGTCAGGGGCGCCGGCAGCGCCCCGGCCCTGAGCAGAAGCGACAGGTCCTGGGTCTCCTGGACGCTGAAGTTGCCGCTGATGATGCCGGTTCCTCCGAGAATCGGCTCGCGGATCACCGGCGCGCTGATGACCTTGCCGTCGAGGACGATGGCGAAGGGCCGGCCGACGTTCTTCTTGGTCACGGCGCCGAACTTTCTCGCGCCGATGGAATCGAAACGGAAGCTCACCACCGGGCGGCCGTTCTCATAGGTGGAATTGGCGTCGACCAGGGTGTCGCCGCTCACCATCACGCGCTTGTGCACCACGTACTCCACGGGACGGCCGGAGGCATCCACCAGATCGGCGTCGGCCAGCAGTTCGGAGCCCGGTGGCGCCCTGCCCCGGGCCCGCGCCTCTGCGGCCGTTATCGAGACGTCCACCAGGCGGAAGTTCATCTTGGCGGTCTGGCCCAGGAGTCGCTTCACGCGTTCCGGATCGTCGAGTCCCGGTAGCTGAACGATGATGCGGTCGCGGCCCTGGCGCTGGATCGTGGGCTCCGCCGTGCCGAATTCGTCGATGCGCCGGCGCACGATCTCGATCGACTGTTCGACGGCCCGCTGCTGGCGCTCGGTCACCGACTGCTCCGTGTAGCGAAGCGCGATTCTGCCGTCCCCCTCGCTCGCGGTCTCGGTTCCGTCCTCGATCTTCCTGACCAGCTTGCGCGCGCGCTCGAGATCCTTGCGATCCGTCACCTGAAACACCACGGCGTCGCCTTCCACGCCGAGGCCCCGATAACCGATGCGCGCCTTGCGCAAGGCCACACGCACGGCGTGAACGAGGTTGTCGAGACGCTCGCGCGTCACGGTCTTGATGTCGACCTCCAATAGAAGGTGCGATCCGCCCTGGAGGTCGAGGCCAAGGTTCAGGCGATTGTGGGGCAGCCAGACGGGAAGTTTCGCGGCCTGTTCGGCCGGGAGCAAATTCGGCGCGGCGTAAGCCAGGCCCAGGACGCAGACCGCGAGGACCAGGATGACCTTCCATTTGGCGAAGTAGACCATGAGATGACGTTACTCGCTCTGCGCCATGTAACCCTGGTGGCCGAGCGCAT
>CBESNX010000095.1:0-6045 GCA_965531025.1 uncultured bacterium | reverse complement strand
CGGCGCAAAATCATCCCGGTCAAATGGTTCCATCTGGCCGGATAGTGCTCTAACGCCAAACGCGAGTTCAGATCAAATCAAGGATAACCCACATGGGCCAGACAAGCGCCCGCAGGAAGGTGTGCCCCGCGAGGGTTGCGAAGTCGGAAAAGTCCGACTTGTGCCCCCAGAGGAAGAGCGCGCCGTAGACCCAAGTGCCAAACAGATAAACGTAACCGGCCGACTTGCCAGCTTGCCGCAACATCAGTCACGGTCCTCGCCCGATCCATTCCGCGGGGATGCACGACATGACCCGCGACCGCCCGGCGTCGGAATACGCCGTGGCGCCAAAGGCCCGACACCCCACTGCATGGCCCCGTTACCAGGTTCGGCGGTGAGGAGGCCCTCCAGCGCGTTGAGAACTCCGGTGCAAACGGACCGTACCCGGGGGGCGAGCCCCCAATCCATGGAGATCTCTCGTGACATGCCAAAACGTCTACATTTCTGTTACGCCGTCCGGGCCCCATTGTCTGTGACGGGGGTTACAGGGGCGGAGGGCGCCGGTCATTCCGCGGCCCTGGTTTACCGTCCCGCTCCTCGCCGGCCGGCAAATGACCGTTTTCCAACCCGATGACCGGCGGCGTCGCAGGCGCGAGTGCCCCAACGCGGGCCTGTAGGTTGCGATAAGGAATAGCAGCGAAGGGTGAACGTCCCGTTAACAAGCGTCGGGGCTTCTTGGCCAAGTCATGGCAAATGGTTCCATCTGGCCGGATAGTGCTCTAGCCAATGCGTTTACGTATATTGTCGAGTTCGATCATAACGGTGTTTATTTTTTCGTGCAGTTTGTCCGTATCTCTCTTGATTTCCTGGATCACGTCCCTGATTTCATCATGAAGAATTTTTCGTATACGATTTTTGATGCTTGCCCCTACGACCGCCATGACGGAAGCAAGAACAATAACGGCCGCGCATATCGCGACAAGCACATAGAGAGTGTCTTGAAGCGTAAGTTCCATTTCTGCCGACTTCCTTTTGGGCCTTCAATCGCAAACGTTGCTGGAGCGTTAAGGTCGACCTTTCCAAGAATGGAGATTCTTACCACCACCATACGCCAAGTCGAACGCGACCGCTCTCGGGGTTCATCGCGGGACAATCAAAAACCCCTACGGGCATTCCGTACAAGCCAGCAAGCCGCCGCCAGCGCTCAAGAGCGCGACGGACCGTGGCCCATCCGTCGTGATCGGCCTTGCCCTCCCGCGAATCGGCATCATCGCGACGCCGCGGTTAAGAATGCCTTAACGAATCAAACGGCGCGGCCCCCGCCGAGGCCGGCGACGGCGTCGTGAAGGGCATTGGCGATGCGCGTGTGGGGATCCTCGCCCTCTCCCGCCGCCTCGAGGTCCGCTGCTGCAAACGGTTGGCCGAACACCACGCTCACCGGCTTGAGCCGGGGCACCCGGCGGTGTCTTGGCATGGCCTCGAAGGTGCCGCTGATGTAGGCGGGCACGACCGAAGCGCCACTGCGCTTGAGCAGCATCCCGACGCCCGGGAGGAATCGCTGCAGCTCTCCCGTGGGCGAGCGCCACTCCTCCGGAAACCAAATGAGGATTTTGCCGCGCTCGAGAGTCTCCATCGCCATTGCCAAGCTCGCCCTCGGCGCGCGGTCGTCGACGGGAAACAGGTGCGCCACCCGGCCCAGCAGTCTGAGCGGGGTGCCGAAGACTCGTTCGGTATCGGCGCCCCAGTAAGCCTGCCGCAGGTGACGGTAGGGCAACGCGGCGCCAATGATGAAGGGATCGAGATCGCTGACATGATTGGCTGCCACGATCAGAGGGCCGGAGCTTGGAACCCGCTCCACGCCCTGGACCCGCAAGCGGAACAGTGCGCGCGCCAGGAGCCACCCCGTTCCGTAGAGCACCCATCCGAGAGCCGTGAGACCCGGTCCGATGGGACCCAGCCACCATTCCATATCGGGTATCATTCGCGCCAGCAGGTCGGCCCACTCTGCCCGCTCCGTTTCTTCCGTCTCGGGCGCCGTCCCGACCTCGCGGAGCAGATCCCTGAGGGTGAGGACGCGTGCAATCTGCTCCTCGGATAGCCGCACGCCGACCCGGCGTTCCAGCTCCAAGCTCAGCTCCACCCAGGCGAGCGAGTCGATGCCGAGATCGAGCTGGGGGCTGGTCTCCAAATTGATCTTCCGGTTGGGAAAGCGGCCCTCCAGCCATCGCCAGACTTTCTGGACCCTTGGCACCTCGAGCAGCGCGCGATCCTCTTGGGACAGGGGCGCGGCAGGCGGACCTTCCCCGCGCTCGGCCCGTTCGTAGATCTCCGGCAGCAGGTGGCGGCGATACTTGCCGAGATTGGTGCGGGGCAGCGTTTGGCGGGTCATGGCGAAACCCGAGAGCCGTTTGTAGGGCGGCAGGCGCGGCGAGAGCTCGCCGAAGGTGACGCGGACCAGGTCTCCGATTCGGCTGCTGCGGGCCTGACGCACGGCCTCGAGCTCGGGCACGACGAGCCCCGCGAGGGCGCCGTTCCGTTCGAGAACGGCGATCTCGCGGACATAGGGGCTTTCGGCGTAGACCGCCTCGACCTCTTCGGGGGCCACATTCTTGCCGTCGGGCAACACGATCATCTCCTTGACGCGGCCGGCGAAGTGCAGGTAACCGTCCTCGTCCAGGAAACCGAGGTCGCCTGAGCGGAACCAGCCATCCTCGGTGAACGCCTCGCGGTTGGCCTCGGGGTTGTTGCGGTAGCCTGCGAAGACGTTTGGTCCGCGGATCAGAATCTCGCCGCGCCCCTCTTCATTCGGCCGGTCGATCCGCACCTCGCAGCCGGGAGCCGGGAGCCCCACGCTCTCCATGCGGACGCGGCCTCGTGCATTGAACGTGGAGGCCGACGTCGTCTCGACCAGGCCGTAACCCCCCAGCACTTCCCAGCCGAGGCCTTCGAGCCGCCAGCAGAGCTCGGGGTCGAGCCGCGCGCCCCCAGAAGCCAGAAGCCGCAGATGCGGCCCGAGCTCCCGGTGAATCCCCCGGAACAGCAGCCGCCCAAGACGCAGGCGCGAATGGCGGCGCAGGTGGATCGAGGCCGCCAGCAACGCGCGGAAGGCGAACGCCGCCGGACGACCCAGCGCGCGCACCCGTCCCTCGATGCCGGCGTACAACGCTTCGTACAGGCGCGGAACGCCGACGATGGCGGTGACCTCACCCTCGCGGAGAGCGCGGATGATCTCGGGCCCGCTCACGCCCGCCGGCAGCACCATGGCGCTGCCGCTCGCGAGCAGCACCAGCATGCCCACGATGAATGGATAGGCGTGGTGCAGCGGCAGCGGCACCAGCGCTCGGTCGCGGGGTTTCACCAGCCGCAGCGCCAGCAGGGCATCCAGGGTGCTGAGGATGTTAGCATGCGTGAGGGGCACGCCCTTGGGCGGCCCCGTGGTGCCCGAGGTATAGAACAGCGCCGCGATGTCGTCGGGCGAGGACTCGGGAAGGCTCGCGGGCCGTTCTCCCAGAAGCGTCTCCCAGCTCCGCGTGCCGTCCGGGGCGCGCTCTCTGCCTTCGAGGACGATGACCTCGAGCTGCGCCTCGGCGATGGAGCGCAGGGCAGCCACGTGTTTTTGCGTCGTGAAAATGCGGCGGCTGCCGCTGTCGGCAATGGCGCGCGACAGCTCCTCCTCGCTGAGTAAGTCGTCGAGAAGGACCGCCGTCGCTCCGGTGGCGATCAGCGCGAGCCTTGCCACCACCCACTGGGGCCGGTTGGGAGCGAAGAGGGCGACCGGTTCGCCGCGCCCCACACCGCGCGCCAGGAGCCCGCCCGCGAGTCGCATCGCGCGGTCCTCGAGTTCGGCGAAGGTCAACGTCTGCATACTGCTCCCACCGAAAGAAATCACGGCGGGCAAATCGCCGAACTGGGCGAGCTCAGGCAGCAACTCCTGCAGCGTGGGGCGTGCCGACATATCACTCCTCCGCGACGCCAAAATAGCACGGCTGTCCCGAACAGGACGCGACCAGGACAGGCCGTCTCGGGTCTGCGGGCCTGAAACCGCAAGAGCGCGCGGGCAATCCGGGTTCACTTCTCGCCGTGACGGAAAACCGAGCCATGGGCTTCTCACAGGGCCGGCGGCGGCGCGGCGTCGCGTTCCGCGAGCAGCCGGTAGACCGCGCGCCAAAGGACGATGGTGTCGACCAGGCCGCCAAGGCCGAGATCGACATGGGCGAGGCTGTCCACCACGTACAGATCCGCCCTTGGCGCCACGGCGGCAAGCGCCTCGCTTTCGCTGTAGGGAATGATGGCGTCGTCGCGCCCGTGGACCAGGATCAGCCGTGCCGCGAGTTTCGAGAAGTCCTGCTGCTTGAGGTCGAGGGCCGCCATATCCGCCCGCACCGCCCCGGGCAGCGCGGCGATCAGGGCCGGCGCCCTTTGCGGGTCGGCGTTGACGAGCAGAGCGTGCACCGCCCGGCCTTCGCGCCCAAGCTTCGCCACGAGGTCCGCGATATCGGCGTTGACGTTCTCCAATTTGCGCTCCGCCATTGCGGCGAGGGCGGCGCGGTCGGAGCGTTCGCTGAGGCGGTGGACGTTGTTGCGCACGAAGATCCACTTGCCGTAGGCGTTGGGCGCAAGGTGACGCCACGGCCCGTCCGGACGCTCGCGGAAGTAGCCGGTGGTGAAGAAGGTCACCAGCGCCTCGATGTCGTAGTAACCGCCGATGGCGAGGACGAAGCGCACCCGGCGGCCGGTATCCTCGTCCAGGGCGGCCAGGAGGGCCGGGCCGACGGCGTAGGAAATCGCGACGAGGCCCACCGAGGAGTCCTTTCCGCCGCCGCGCCGGGCGAAGTACTGGACGGCGTCGGCGATAGTGCCGGCGTCCGCCGGGCTCACCTTGAGCGCTCTCAGATTCGCGATGTCCGGCACCAGAACGGCGAAGCGGGCGCGCGCCAGCGTTTTGGCGAACGCCACCAGACGGGGATCGTCCTTGCCCGCGCGGGCGACGCCCGGCACCAGCACCAGTGCGGCCTCGGCGCCGTCACCGGGCTCGTAGATGTCCCCCGCGTGCCGCCGTCCCGCCACCTGGTAGATCACGGGTGTGCGCGTTGGTTCGGGTCTGATCCGCTTGAGCCGGCTGGGCATCTCGCCCGCAGCCACGTCGGCAAGCACCTGCGCCGCTTCTATGGCGCGCGACGGCGAACACGCGCCCGGCGCGAACGCCACCGGGGCCGCAAGCGCCAAGATCGCCAGCCATGACGGCGGTCGCGTACTCCAACCCATCCCGTCCCCTGCATCCAACCGGCCGTTCCTGCGATTCGGCGAGGCCCGGCTCGACGACCGCCGAAGGGTCAATATCATGGGCTACCGGTTACAATGTAAGTGCGCGAGTGTTCACTTCTTGGCTTTACACTGTACACGGCACCGGCCGTGCCGTGCAAGCCAGCATCGTGATAATCTTGGGCGGGCGAACAGTCCCTGTGAGTCGTTGCGATTGACGGCGCCCGGACCGGATGAGCGGCGGCACCCTCGGATCGACTCGCGGTGGCCTTTGCCGCGGCGTCGATGCCGGTGCCCGCGGAGTCCCTTGATTACCCTTTCTGCGGCGCTGGCCGAGGCTTCCGAGGATGCTCTCGCGCCTCTGGCCTCCGCGCCTTCCGGCAAGCGCAGGCGACGGCGCCGCCGACCAGGAGTCCAAGCAACGCCCCTTTGACGAATGCGGCGGTCGCGATGGCGGATGCGATTAACGCGCCCATGGATCGTCCTCCGAATACGGGTCCTGAAACCCGGGACGACCATCCTGACCCTTCTCAGGGGGCCGTGGCAAGGCAAGAGGGGTGATCGTGCAAAAAAGGCGGGCGGCCCTCAACCGATGCCGGGCGGCCTCGGAAGGCCGTCGTCCTCGTCCTCATCCTTCGGCCCGGTGCGCTTGAGCACGAGGATCAGGAGCCCGACCGCGCCCCAGAAGGCTACATACCCCCACCAGGGTACGCCGAAGCCGGCGGCGCTCCAAAGCGCATCCTGGAGCCACTAGAGCGCTATCCGACCAAATTGAATCAATTTGATGGAGGCGAATCGGTTTTC
>CBESNX010000094.1:0-6050 GCA_965531025.1 uncultured bacterium | reverse complement strand
GCTCCGCAATCGGCCCGTCCGTGACTTGGAGCCGAAGTATAGACGCATTACAATAGCACGGGTCGGCCCGCCCGCACGACTGTTCTTCATTTGCCTTTAATAGAAATTAAAAGGCGCGAATTTTGCGTGCGGCAAGGTTACCAGCTTCCTGAACCTCGCCGGGGCGCGGAAATAGGGGCGCAGGACACCTGGGCAGCGACACTTGGGCACACTCACATGTTGGGATAATTCGGTCCGCCGCCGCCTTCGGGCACGACCCAGTCGATGTTCTGGGTCGGGTCCTTGATGTCGCAGGTCTTGCAGTGCACACAGTTCTGGGCGTTGATCTGAAGCCGCGGCTTGGCCTCCTCGTCGCGCACGATCTCATAGACCCCGGCGGGGCAATAGCGCTGCTCCGGCGCGTCGTAGAGGGCGAGGTTCACGTCGATCGCAACCCCGGGGTCCCTGAGCTTAAGGTGCACGGGCTGGTTTTCCTCGTGGTTGGTATTGGAAATGTAGACCGAGGACAGCAAATCGAAACTGACCAGCCCGTCGGGCGCGGGATAGGCGATGGGCTTGCGCGCGCCGGCCTTTTTCAGCGCCTCATGATCGGGCTTATGGTGCAGGGTCCAGGGCGCCCGGCCGCGCAGCAGGTAGGAGTCGAGCGCCGCATGGGCGAGGCCCGCCCAAAGCCCCCAGCGGAACCCGGGCCGGATGTTGCGCACCCCATAGAGCTCGCTCAACACCCCGGATCCTTTGAGCTTCTCGGGATAGGCGCGGGCTTCCATCGCCGGTGCCTCGGTGCCCCCGGCGGCGGTCCCCTCGCCGATCGCGGCAAAGACGGCCTCGGCCGCGACCATGCCCGATTTCATTGCATTGTGGATGCCCTTGATCTTGGGCACGTTGATGAAACCGGCGCCACAGCCGACGAGCGCGCCGCCGGGAAAGGTCAGTTTCGGCACGGACTGATAGCCGCCTTCATTGAGCGCCCGCGCGCCATAGGCGATGCGGCGGCCTCCTTCGAAGACGGGCCGGATCGCGGGATGGGTCTTGAAGCGCTGGAACTCGTCGAACGGGCTCAAATACGGATTCTCGTAATCGAGCCCGATGACGAAGCCGACGGAGACCAGGTCCTCTTCCAGATGATAGAGGAAGGACCCGCCATAGGTGCGCCCGTCGAGGGGCCAGCCCACCGAGTGAATGACGAGCCCCGGCCTGTGTTTCCCGGACTCCACCTGCCACAGCTCCTTGATGCCGATGGCGTAGGTCTGGGGGTCGCACTTAGCGCTGAGATCGAAGCGCTCGATGAGGACTTTGGTCAGCGACCCCCGGCAGCCCTCGGCGAACAGGGTCTGTCTGGCGATCAGCTCCACCCCCGCCTGGTAGTTGGCGCCGGGCTGGCCGTCGCGTCCCACGCCCTGCTCCCCGGTCGCGACCCCGCGCACCGCCCCCGCCGCGTCGAACAGCGTTTGCGCGGCGGCGAAGCCGGGATAGATCTCGACCCCCAGCTCCTCCGCCTGGGCCGCCAGCCAGCGGCACAGATTGCCGAGGCTGATGATGTAATTTCCGTTATTCCGCATCTCACGCGGCACGGGCAGGCGCAGCGCCCGCCGCTCGGTGAGCAGCAGGAACCGGTCTTCCCTGGCGGGGGTGTTGAGCGGCGCGCCGCGCGCCTTCCAGTCGGGGATGAGCTCGTCGAGCGCGCGCGGCTCGAGCACCGCCCCCGAAAGGATGTGCGCGCCGACCTCCGAGCCCTTCTCGATGACGCAGACGCCAAGCTCTTGGCCCGACTCGAGCGCCAACTGCTTGAGGCGGATCGCCGCCGACAGCCCCGACGGGCCGGCGCCGACGATCACCACGTCGAATTCCATCGAGTCGCGTTCCATGCCACCCCTCAGGCGCTGCTGCGCCACGCTACGCCCTGCCGATCGAACCAAAGGTCACTGGCCCGTCCCATTGCTTACTGCATATTGCACCCGTGAACAAATGGCGGGGGCGCAAAAGCCTGTAACAGGGACAGGGCACGTGTTAGGTTTGCGCCATGGCCGGTTCGTCGGGACTCGTGGAGCTGTTGCGCTGGCAGATGGAGGCCGGGGCGGACGAGGCGATCGGAAAGGTCCCGGTCAACCGCTTTGCGGCGCGATCGAAGTCCCTCGAGAACGACGACGCGGCGCGCCCGGCGGAGCCAACGCCCGCCACGACCGCCGCGCCAAGGCACACGGGCCCCGCGAGGCCGGGCGCGGCGGACCTTTTCGCAAACCCGGCGACGGACAAGAACAACGCCCATGCCCTGGCGGGGGCCGCCAACACCCTCGAAGAGCTGCGCGCGGCGTTGCAGGCCTTCGAAGGGTGCGCCTTGAAACACACCGCCACGAACCTCGTCTTCGGGGACGGCAACGCGGACGCGCGGATCATGCTGGTGGGCGAAGCGCCGGGCGCGGACGAAGACCGTCTCGGCCTGCCCTTCGTCGGTGTGAGCGGCCAGCTGCTCGACCGCATGCTGGCGACCATCGGGCTGGACCGGACCAGCGCCTATATCACCAACATCCTGTACTGGCGCCCGCCCGGCAACCGCAACCCGACGGCCGCCGAGATCGCCGCCTGCCTGCCCTTCATCGAACGGCACATCGAGCTGGTGGACCCCGAGGTCCTGGTCATGGTCGGCGGCACCGCCGCCAAGACCATATTGGGGCAAAGCGAGGGCATCATGAAGCTCAGGGGCCGATGGTTCAATTACGAGAGCGCGCGCATGGTCCGGCCGATTTCGGCAACCGCCATTTACCACTCCGCCTATCTGTTGCGCTCGCCGGCGCAGAAACGGGACGCCTGGCGGGATCTGCTGGCCATCAAGCTGAGGTTGGAGACTCCTCCCGGATAAGCTGCCTCTGTGCTTAACGTTGTCCCGTCATTCACAGACTTGGCCGGCGCGCCGATCGGGAACTTGCCCGGACGGAGCCAATCCTTTATTTACATTTGCATGTTAGCGGATGGGGCTATGTTTGCGGACGCGGGCACGTTTGCGAACGGCAGGGCCGTTGACCGGTGGGGGCTGGCATTTCCACGGGGGCACTTTCGGGTCCTGGCGGTTCTGGTTGCGGCGGCGGGCCTCCCGGCTGCCAAGCTCGCGGCGCATGAGGCTTCCCGAATCGAAATTGCCACGCCGCCCGACGCGGCGGCCGGGCTGCCGCAAATTTTGTCTCCGCAAGACGTGACCCGCTACCAAATCATTTTCGCGCTCCAGAAGACGGGCAAATGGAGGGCCGCGAACCAGCGCATCGAACACCTCGAGAACCGCCTGCTGGTGGGCCATGTCCTGGCCCAGCGCTACCTCCACCCCACCCACTACCGCTCGAAATACGAGGAGCTTAGGGCGTGGTTGGCGAAATACCCCGACCATCCGGACGCGCGGCGGATCTACCGTCTCGCCATGAAGCGCAAGCCCGCGGGGGCGAGAGCCTCCAGGCGGCCCGTCATCGGCTATTTCAAGAGCGGCGCCGGGGAATATGTGGCGTCGGCGCCATACAGGTCGAAAAAAAGACTCAACCGTGGGCAGCGCCGGCGCGTGGCAATCCTGCGGTCCTCGATCGGCGGGCACGTCAAGGCGGGCAGGCTGACGACGGCCGAGCACCTGCTTGCCCACAAGGAAGTCCGGAAATTATTCGATGACGTCGAATTCGACGCGGCGAAATCCAAAATCGCCGACGCTTACTTCCGTAGGGGCAGGGACCGCAAGGCCTTCAAGCTGGCCTCGCAAAGCGCCGCGCGGTCCGGCCGACAACTCCCCTCCGCCCACTGGACGGCGGGCCTTGCGGCCTGGCGGCTCGGGATGTTCGCGGACGCCGCCTCTCACTTCGAGGCCGTGGCCCGGGCGCGCAACCTCTCGCCCTGGAACCTGGCGGCGGGGGCCTACTGGGCGGCACGGGCCCACCTTCTCAGCCGCCGCCCGCAAAACGTGAACCGGTGGTTGACCGTGGCGGCCGAGCATCCGCGCACGTTTTACGGGCTTTTGGCGCGCCACTCCTTGGGCCTCGAGACCGATTTCGACTGGGAGGACCCGGCGCTCGACCAGCGCGACATGGACGCCCTGTCCCGCACGCCGACGGGTAAACGCGCGCTCGCCCTCATCCAGGTGGGCGAGGTCCGCCGCGCCGAACGGGATCTCGTTAACTTTCCCACCACGGCCTCGCCCGCCGTCATGCGGGTCATGCTCGCCTTGGCCAGCCGCATCAACATGCCGGGGCTGGCGCTCAGCGTCGGCAACAGGCTCACTCAGGCCGGAGGCCGGCGCTATGACAGCGCCATCTACCCCGCGCCCACCTGGCGCCCCAAGGAGGGCTACACCATCGACCGGGCCCTGGTCTTCGCCTTCATGCGCCAGGAATCGCGGTTCAAGACCCGGGCCAAGAGCCCGGCCGGCGCCCACGGGCTGATGCAGATCATGCCACGGACGGCGCGCTTCATGACCAAAAGCAGGAGGTTCCGCGGCCGGGGCCGCTACCAGCTTTTCGAGCCCGAGCTCAACATTTCGCTGGGGCAGAAGTACCTCGCCCATCTCGTTGGCGACGACGCCATCCTCGGCGACCTGATCCTGCTGACCGTCGCCTACAACGGCGGGCCGGGAAACCTCGCCAAGTGGCGGCGCCGCGTGGCCTACAACGGCGATCCGTTGCTGTTCATCGAAACCATGCCGTCCCGCGAAACCCGCGTCTTCATCGAGCGGGTGATCGCCAATCTGTGGATCTACCGCAAGCGCCTGGGCCAACCCGCACCATCCCTCGACGCCATCGCCGCCGGCGAATGGCCGCTCTACACCGCCCTGGACGGCGCGGATTCGAGCACGGCGGAAAATGCCCGGGATTGACGAGACGCGGCCCTTCATCGCCGTCAACATCGCGGTCATGACGATCTCCGACACGCGTACCGAGGCCGATGACGAGTCCGGCAACCTGCTCGCGGCGCGCATCGCCGAGGCCGGGCACAGTCTCGCGGCCAGGGCCATCGTGCGCGATGAGCGCGACGCGATCGCGGCGCAACTCGAGTCCTGGATCGACGATCCCGCCATCGATGTGGTCATCGCCACGGGGGGCACGGGATTGACGGGCCGCGACGTGACGCCGGAGGCTTTCGAATCCCTTTACGAGAAGGAGATCGCGGGCTTCGGCGAGCTGTTCCGCATGATCAGCTTTGACAAGGTCGGCACCTCGGCGTTGCAGTCGCGGGCGACGGGCGGCATGGCGAAGGGCACCTACCTTTTCGCCCTGCCGGGCTCGCCTTCGGCCTGCCGCGACGGCTGGGATGAAATCCTGCGCCCCCAGCTCGACAACCGCAACCGGCCCTGCAACCTGGTCGAGCTCATGCCCCGTCTGAGGGAATAGCCGGCTGGACAGCAACCGGGCGGGGGCCCGCGCCTCAAACTCACGCGGCCACGACCTTGATCCGCCCCCGCCGCCGTGAGCGCGGCTTGGGCTTCACCACGATTTCCACGTCCCGGTCCAGGACGTTCAGGAAACGGATCAACCGCTCGGTTGAGAAGCCCGACAGCCGCCCGCGCATAAGGGCGGACACTTTGGGCTGATCTATGCCGAGGAGCTTAGCCGCCTCCACCTGGCTGAGGCGCCGCTGGGTGATGATCCCGCTGATTTGACGGGCAAGCTCGGCCTTGGCCTGCGCCTCTTCCGGCTCGGCGATCCCAAGGTCGGCGAACACGTTGCCGCTGCTCTTCTCAATTGCGATGTCGTTGCTCATCGCGTTTGTCCTTTCCGCCGCGCGCTCCACGCGGCGTAATGTTCCCGCGCCCGTTTCAGGCGCTCCTTGATCAGGTCGATGTCCTGTTTCGGCGTCGCGATGCCTTTTTTCGATTTCTTCTGGAACGCGTGGAGAGCGTAAACCGCGCCCGCGAGCTTCACCGTGTAAACCGCCCGATAGGTGCCGCCTTCGTGGTCCTCGACGATTTCCAGCACACCTGAGCCGCCGAACCCCTTCAAGGGTTTCGCGTCGGGACTCTTGCCGCCGGTCTGGGCTAGAGCACTATCCGACCAAATTGAACCATTTGACCGGGATGATTTTGCGTC
>CBESNX010000093.1:0-6121 GCA_965531025.1 uncultured bacterium | reverse complement strand
GCTGAGTAGGTGAGCTTACCTCTTGCTCCCTTGTGCACGACGAATAACGGGTGCCCCGCTCCGGCGGGGCTTTTTCTTCGCCCTTCCCGGCATGAGGTCACGCTTGATCAGCGGGAGTTTTCGGCGCGCTTTACATGCCGCGTCAAGCTCCAGTGCGCCCCTCAGAGCCCCCACCCAGGACGCGCGCGAGGCGGACCGGGAAGGCAATGCTACCGGGAAGGCAAGCTACCCGCACCGTGCGAGACACGCGTGTAACGCCCCTGAAATCTCTGGTAGCAGGAAAGCGGCGGAAGGAGATATTCGACGCAAGACGAAGTAGCGCCGAAAAAATTGCCACTACCTCGCCAAATGCACGGCAACCCGCCGATCTATTTGCCCTGACGTAAAAGCGGGGGTGTGCACTCGCGCGGGCGGGCACGGTGGGGGGCTGGCCGGGGCCGGCGCGAGTCGAGACCGGCGATCACCGCGAGGACCGCCGCCTGTAGGATGCGTGTACGGCCCGCCAAGAGGCCCGAAAGCCCGCCGTGCGATTGCCGTGTGATTGCTAGAATCATTCCGCCAAGCGGCTTGCCTTTGCTAACCCCTTGAAAAAGATGGCGCACCCGACAGGATTCGAACCTGTGACCTCTGCCTCCGGAGGGCAGCGCTCTATCCGGCTGAGCTACGGGTGCGAAGAGGCGAAGCAACGACGTTCACCGAGGCCACCCATGCGGCCGCGGCACTTTACGCCAAAGTCGGGCCTTGCGTAAACCGTCCGGTTGGCGCGGCCCGCGCCGCGCAAGCCGGAGTGCAGCAACTCGACGAGGCCGCGGCTAATCATTGGCGAGCCATTCGCGGGCCCGCTCCTCCGCGCCGGAGGGCAGCGGGGCGGAAGCGTCATCCATCCAGGCGACGATGTCCGCCAGCACCGTTTCCGCCTGCAGATCCCGGAGCAGCATGTGAAAGCCGCGCGGGTACACGCCCAAGCGGTGGCGGGAGTTCTCCGGTTGGGGCAGCCTTCTCACCATCTTGTTGGTGGCGGCGCCGGGGATCACCTCGTCCCGGTCCCCGTAGAGGATCAGGGTCCGGCCGTTGAGCCTCGGCGCGGCCGCGAAGGCCGCGTCCATCAGGTTGACCAGCCCAAAGATGGTGTCCACCCGGGTCTTCTTGATCACCAGCGGGTCCCGGCCCAAGCGCCGCAGCATCTCGTTGTTGTCCGAGGGCTTGATGCCGAGCCCCCGGCCCGAGATCCTCATCCACGGCACCGTGTGGGCGAAGAGCCAAAGCGCCGTCCTCTGCAGCAGGCCCATGTGGTCGCGCCCCCAGACGGCCGGCGCCACCAGAATGGCACCCTCGGCCTCGGGCGGGTCTTCGCCTGTCAGCGCCACCATGACGACCGCCCCGCCCATGCTTTCGCCCACGAGGTAAAGGGGAATGCCGGGATGGCGGGCCGCAACCAGGCGGCTTGCGGCCTTGAGGTCGTCGGTCATGACCTTGACCCCCGGCCAGAGGCCCCGGTGGGGGCTGTTGCCGAAGCCGCGCTGGTCGTAAGCGTAAGTGGCGATCCCGCGCCCGGCCCAAAATTTGGCCGGCTTATCGAAGGCGTTGGAGTAGTCGTTGAACCCGTGGAGCGCCACCACGGCGGCCTTGGGCCGGCCCTGCGGCAGCCACATCCTGAGGCCCAGCTTCGCCCCGTCGGCGGCGACCAACGCCTGATCGGCGAGCCGGGGGGCTTTGAGCGGTTCCCCGGGCGGCTGGAGCTGCGGGGCGCAGGCGGCGAGGCTCGCGGCGAGAAGTACGGCGAGCGCGCGCGCCATGCTCAGCCGGCCTCCTCGGACTCGGGCGTGGCGCGGGTCAGTTGCAGGAAGATGTCTTCGAGGTTGCTTTCCTCGGTCGAGAGATCGGCGATGATGAGCCCTTCGTCCTGCAGGGCGGTGATGATCTCGCCGATCTGGGTTTCGCGCGTGCGGTAACGGAAGAACAGGCGCCGCGGAGGCAAAAGCTCGGCATCGAAGCGGCGAAGCGCGGCCGGCACGACCGACAAATCGTCGGCCACCGTGACCACCAGCTCCTTCTCGTCCACCCTTCTTAACAACGCGCCGGTGGTGTCGCAGGCGACGACCCGGCCGTGGTTGATGATGGCGATGCGCTCGCAGAGCTTTTCCGCCTCCTCCAGGTAGTGGGTGGTCAACAGGATGGTGGTGCCCGCGGCGTTCATATCCTTCATGTAGGTCCAGAGGCGCCGGCGCAGCTCCAGATCCACCCCCGCGGTGGGCTCGTCCAGCACCAGCACGAGCGGCGCGTGTATCATCGCCTTGCCGATCAGCAGGCGGCGGCGCATGCCACCCGAGAGCGTGCGCGCGTAGGCCTCGGCTTGGGCGGTCAGGCCCACGGCTTCGAGGATTTCCCAGGTGCGGCGCTCGGGCTTCGGCACGCCGTAAAGCCCGGCCTGGAGCTCCAGGAGCTGACGCGGGGTGAAGAACGGGTCGATATTGGTTTCCTGGGGCACCACGCCGATGGCGCAGCGGGCCGCGCGCATGTCGGTGTCGATGTCATGGCCCCAGATTCGCGCCGAACCGCTGGTTTTGATCACGAGTCCGGCGAGGATGTTGATCAGAGTCGACTTGCCGGCTCCGTTGGGGCCGAGCAGGCCGAAAAACGAGCCCCGCGGAATGGCAAGGCCGACATCCCTGAGCGCCACCTTGGGCGGCTGCCGGCCATCGCCCCGGTAGGTCTTATTCAGCGCAACCAACTCGACGCCGTTCTCGGGCAGCTCCTCGGCTTCGCGCCGCGGCGCTCCGGCGGGCGATTCGGCCCGGCGCTCGCCGGTTGTCTCGATCCGCAAACCCGTTTCGTTCTTGGGGCGTAGCTGGTTGATGGACATGTGGCCGGATCGAGGTGATGGTTGCGGTCGTTGGCGCGGACCGATTGCGCTGTTGAATGCGCCGGGGCAATGGGTATCATCCGCCTGATCATGTGGTCAACTGCCGCATCCGGGGCAAGGCGCGAGAAAACATGGAACCGGTCGAAACCATCTACGTCGAGGAGACCACCGTCGGCTGCGATGGCGGCGCCGGACCGCTGGGTCATCCGCAGGTCTACCTCAACCTCGGAGCGAAGGGCGAGACCGACTGCCCCTACTGCGGCCGCCGCTACATTCTGAAAGAGGGTGGGGGTCGGGCCGGTGAGCGAAGTTAAGGCCGAAAAGCACGCGATCAGACCCCGCCACGTCTTCCTGATCGACGGCTCGGGGTTCATTTTCCGCGCCTATCATGCCCTGCCGCCCATGAACCGGCGGGACGGCACGCCGACCAACGCGGTGTACGGCTTCTGCCAGATGCTGATGAAATTGATCGAGGACACCGACGCCGATTACATCGCGGTATTGTTCGACGCCGCGCGCGAGAACTTTCGCAACGACATCTATCCCGAGTACAAGGCCCACCGGCCCGAGGCGCCGGAGGACCTGGTCCCCCAGTTTGCCCTGATCCGCGAGGCGACCCGGGCGTTCAACCTGGCCTGCGTCGAGCTGGAGGGCTACGAGGCCGACGACCTGATCGCGACCTATGCCCGCGAGGCCGCAGCCTTGGGCGCCGAGGTCACGATCCTGTCCTCGGACAAGGACCTGATGCAGCTGGTGGACGAGCATGTCACCATGATGGACCCCATCCGCAACCGGCGCGTCGGCGCGGACGAGGTCAGGGAGAAGTTCGGGGTGGGCCCGGAGAAGATGGTCGATCTTCAGGCGCTGGCCGGCGATGCGACGGACAACGTGCCCGGCGTGCCGGGAATCGGGGTCAAGACCGCCGCCGAGCTGATCAACGCTTACGGCGATCTCGATTCGGTGCTCGATGCCGCCTCCGAGATCAAGCAGGCCAAGCGCCGTGAAAACCTCGTCAACTTCGCGGACCAGGCTCGGCTTTCCCGCGAGCTCGTGCGGCTCAAGGACGACGTGCCGGTGGAGGTGCCGCTGGCGTCCTTCGCGGCGCGCGAACCCGACCCGGAGACGCTGGTCGATTTCCTGCGCGCCCAGAACTTCAACCGCATCCTCGCCCGCGTCGAGAGCAGGCTCGCGGCCGAGGGCGTTACGCTCGAGGGCAGGATCAGCACCGTGGCGGCGGCGGAGCTCGCCCCCGGTGAGACCGCTTACGAGGCGGTCCAGGACGCCAAGGCGCTTGAGGGCTGGATCGCGCGGGCCAAGGCGATGGGCATCCTCGCCGTCGATACGGAGACCACCTCGCTTGACGCCATGCGCGCCGATCTCGTCGGCGTCTCGCTTTCACTGGAGGCCGGGAAGGCGTGCTACATCCCGCTCGCCCATACGAGCCCGCAGGCGCAGGAAAGCCTCGATCTCGGCGACGGCGGCAAGGAAGAGGCGGGCGTACGCGGCGGCGCGCCCCGGCAAATACCGCTCGAGCAGGCATTGAAGCTGCTCAAGCCCCTGCTCGAGGACGGCTCGGTTTTGAAAGTCGGGCACAACATCAAGTACGACATGCAGGTGCTGGCGAAGTACGGCATCCGCATGGCGCCGGTCGATGACACCATGGTGCTCTCCTACGTGCTCGAAGGCGGCCTGCACGGCCACGGGATGGACGAGCTCGCCGCCCTTCATCTCGGCCATGAGACGATCAAGTACAAGGACGTCGCCGGCACCGGAAAGAGCCAGGTGAGCTTCGATAAGGTGCCGCTCGCCAACGCCGTCGATTACGCCGCCGAGGACGCCGACATCACCGGCAGGCTCCATCGCCTGCTCAAGCCCCGGCTCGTGGCCGAGCGCATGGTCACGGTTTACGAGACTCTCGAGCGCCCGCTGATTGCCGTACTGGTCGAGATGGAGCGCGCGGGCGTCAAGGTCGACCGGGCGGAGCTCGAAAGGCTGAGCGAGGATTTCACCGGCCGCCTGCTCACGCTCGAGGAGGAGATTCACAAGCTCGCGGGCCGCGCCTTCAACATCGCGTCGCCCAAGCAGCTGGGCGAGATCCTGTTCGAGGATATGGGCCTCGCCGGCGGCAAGAAGGGCAAGAAGACCGGGGCCTACGCCACCGGCGCCGGCGTTTTGGAAGATCTGGCCGCCCAGGGGCACGATCTCCCCGCGCGGGTTCTCGACTGGCGCCAGATCGCGAAGCTCAAAAGCACCTACGCGGACGCGCTCGTTGACCAGATCAACCCGCATACGGGACGGGTGCACACCTCCTATGCCATGGCCGTGGCCTCGACGGGTCGGTTGAGCTCGACCGATCCGAACTTGCAGAACATCCCGGTGCGCACGGAGGAAGGACGCAAGATCCGCCGCGCCTTCGTGGCGCCCGAGGGCTTCAAGCTCCTCTCCGCCGACTACTCCCAGATCGAGCTCAGGCTGCTCGCCCACGTCGCCCGGATCGCGGCGCTCGGCGAGGCCTTCCGGCAAGGCGCCGACATCCACGCGCTCACCGCTTCCCAGGTCTTCGGTGTCCCGGCGCAAGGCATGGACCCTTTGGTTCGGCGCAAGGCCAAGGCCATCAACTTCGGCATCATCTACGGCATTTCCCCCTTCGGGCTTGCCAACCAGCTCGGCATCCCGCGAGGCGAGGCCGCCCGGTACATCGAGGCCTATTTCGAGCGCTATCCCGGAATTCGGGACTACATGGAAAAGACCAAGGAGATCTGCCGCGCCAACGGGTTCGTTACGACCGTCTTCGGGCGCAAGTGCCACGTGCCGGGGATCAAGGACAAGAACCCGCCCGTACGCAATTTCGCCGAGCGCGCGGCGATCAACGCGCCCCTGCAGGGGGCCGCCGCCGACATCATCAAGCGCGCCATGATCCGCATGCCGGCGGCGCTTAAGAACGCCGGGTTGAGCGCGCGCATGCTCTTGCAGGTCCACGACGAGCTCGTCTTCGAGGTGCGCAACGAGGAAGTCGAGGAAACCACCGCCGTGGTGAAAAAGGTCATGGAAGGCGCCGCCCATCCCGCCGTCGCGCTCGAAGTGCCCCTGGTGGTCGAGAGCGGCGTCGGCGCAAACTGGGCCGCGGTGCATTAGGACGTCTCGACCGTTTAAGCTGTACAACCGAAAAGCCGGTCCCGGTGTTGACCGCCGGAGGCCGGCTTTGTCGATGCGTTGGGGCTTAAGCGCCCTCAAGCCGCGGCGCGGATGGCGGCGGCC
>CBESNX010000092.1:0-6178 GCA_965531025.1 uncultured bacterium | reverse complement strand
CGCAAAATCATCCCGGTCAAATGGTTCAATTTGGTCGGATAGTGCTCTAGCCTCCCGGAAAGCGGATTGCCACCGCGCGGGAGATACTGGAGGTCCGCGTCCCCTCGGCGCGGTCGGTCCTCGGCCGGCGCGAAGAAGGCGGGTTGTTGAGCCTCATCTCTCGCGATATAGTGTGGCCCAGGATTTCCCGACCACAAGATACAGAGGGTTCGGTGTCCATTGCCAGCATGACCGGTTTTGCCCGGTCCCAGGGGCACGAGGGCGACTTCGGCTGGAGGTGGGAGGTCAGAAGCGTGAACGCCCGGGGCCTCGACGTGCGTTGCCGGATGCCGCCGGGCCTGGAGGCGTTCGAGCTTGTGGCCCGCGCCGCCGTCGCCGAGCGGTTCGAGCGGGGCGGTTTCAACCTCTCGCTTGCCGTCTCGCGCTCCCCCGGCGAGGTGAAGCTCGTCCTCAACCGGGAAATGCTTGATCAGCTTTTGGGCGTCGTTAGGGACCTCGAGGGGGAGGTCGACGCGGCGCCGCCGCGGCTCGACGGCCTTCTCAGGGTGCGCGGCGTGCTGGAGGAGACCGAGGAGGAGGAAGCCGAGACGACCAGGACGCGCCGCGAGGTGGTCATGGCGGAAAGCCTGAACGAGGCGCTCGTGGCGGTCGCCGCCATGCGCCGCGGGGAAGGCGAACGGCTGGCCGGAATCGTCGAGGGGCACCTGGAGCGTATCGGCGAGCGCTGCTCGAAGGCGGCAAGCCTTGCGGCCGCGCAGCCCGAAGCCATGAAGGCGCGGCTCAAGGAGCAGGTCTCGGCCTTGCTGGAGGAGCTGCCGGCGGTTCCCGAGGACCGGCTTGCCCAGGAGGCGGCCCTGCTGATCTCCAAGGCCGACGTGCGCGAGGAGATCGACCGGATCGAGTCCCATATCGCGGCGGCTCGCGAGCTCATCGCTCAGGGCGGGCCCGTCGGCCGGCGGCTTGATTTCCTGGCCCAGGAGTTCAATCGTGAAGCCAACACCCTGTGTTCGAAGTCGGTCGATCTCGAACTGACGCGGGTCGGCCTCGAACTCAAGGCCGTGATCGAACAGTTCCGCGAGCAGATCCGGAATATCGAGTAGCTTGTGACGCCATGGAACCCTGCGAAATCCATCGCCGCGGCCTGATGCTGGTGCTTTCCTCCCCGTCCGGGGCCGGCAAGACCACGATTTCCCGCAAGCTGCTTGAGCGCGACGAAAACCTGGTCATCTCGGTGTCGATCACGACCCGTCCCAAGCGTCCGGGAGAGGTCGCCGGCGTCGATTACCACTTCGTCGACCTCACCGCATTCAACCTGATGGTGAACCGCCGGCAGTTCCTGGAATACGCGCAGGTCTTCGGCCACTACTACGGCACCCCGCGCGAGCCGGTGGAAAAGACCTTGGCGGGCGGCAACGACGTCCTGTTCGACATCGACTGGCAGGGCAGCCAGCAGCTGGTGCAGAACGCGCGCGACGATCTCGTCAGCGTGTTCATCCTTCCGCCCTCGACCGCCGAGCTTGAACGGCGCCTCAAGACCCGCGCCCAGGACAGTGACGAGGTCGTCGCCAAGCGCATGGCGCGGGCCACCGACGAGATGAGCCACTGGGCCGAGTACGACTACATCATCGTCAACCGCGAGATCGGGCAAAGCGTGACCGCCGTGGAGGCGATCCTTGCGGCCGAAAGGCTGCGGCGTACGCGCCAGGTGGAGCTTGTCGATTTCGTCAAGGCCCTGCGCGAGGGCCGGTAGCAAGCCCCGTCCCCGCGGCGCGCCGGAGAGCGCGCGTTTTCAGGGCTTGAGCGCGGCATAGGCCCGCGCCAGCGCGCAGAACGCGCCGACATCCAGTTCCTCGGCCCGGGCCGTGGGGGAAATACCGGTGGCCCCGAGCAGCGCCCGCGGGTCCACGTTCAGGGACTTGAGGCTCGTGCGCAGCATCTTGCGCCGCTGTCCGAAGGCGGCCCTGGTGAGGAGCTCCAGGTCCTTCATCGAGGCCCGGGCCACGGGCTCGGCGTAAGGCGCGAGGGTGACCACCGTCGAGGTCACCTTGGGCGGCGGGACAAACGCGCGCGGCGGGATGTCGAACATGAAACGCACCTCGCACAGCCATTGGGTGATGACCGAAAGGCGCCCGTAATGCTTGCTCCCGCGGGGTGCGGTCAATCGTTGCGCGACCTCTTTCTGGAAGGTAAGCGTCAGGCTCTGGAACGCGTCCGCCTGGCCGAGCCATTTGAGAAGCAGGGCCGTTGCGATGTTGTAGGGAAGGTTCGCGACGATCTTGAGCGGCCCGCCCGCGCCCAGATTTGCCGCAAGCGCCACGGCATCGAGCTTAAGGGCGTCGGCCTGGATGATCTGCAGGCGCCCGGGATAGGCGTCGTCGAGTTCGCCGAGGGCGTCGACGCAGCGTTCGTCCCGTTCGACGGCGATGACCGCCCTGGCGTCGGTCGCCAAAAGCGCGCGGGTGAGCCCGCCCGGGCCGGCACCGACCTCGATGACGGTGACCCCCTTGAGGTCGCCGGCCGCGCGGGCGATGCGCGCGGTCAAGTTCAGATCGAGCAGGAAGTGCTGGCCCAGTCCGCGGCGCGCGGAAAGGCCATGGCGGGCGATGACCTCGCGCAACGGGGGAAGCCCTTGGTGCGGGTCCGGGAGGTCAGGCAACCGACTTCCGCGCCCCCGCCGCGGCGCGGCGGCGCGCCAGCTGCGAGCCCATCTTGAGGGCGGCGATGAGGCTCGTCTCGCTGGCCGCGCCGGTTCCGGCGATCTCGAGCGCCGTGCCGTGATCGGGGGAGGTGCGCACGATCGGAAGGCCCAGGGTGACGTTGACCCCGCCCTCGAAATCGATGGTCTTGAGCGGAATCAGGGCCTGGTCATGGTACATGCAGATCGCCGCGTCGTAAGTTTCGCGCGCCCGCTCGTGAAACAGCGCGTCGGCGGGATGCGGTCCCGAAACGTTGAGGCCGAGTTCCTCGAGCTCGTGTGCCGCGGGCGCGATGATCTCGACCTCTTCGCGCCCCAGGCTGCCGCCCTCGCCGCCGTGGGGATTGAGGCCGGCGATCGCAAGGCGCGGCCGCTCGACGCCGAAGTCGGTCACCAGCGCTTGCGCCGTGATCCGCGCGCAAGCGACGATCCGTTCCCTGCTCAGGGCGGCGATGGCATCGCTCAAGGGGAGGTGCATGGTGACCGGCACCACCTTGAGGTCCGCGGACGCCAGCATCATCACGGGCGTGGTTTTCACCCCCGTGGATCGGGTCGTCAATTCCGCCAGATATTCGGTGTGGCCGGGGTGCCCGAAACCGGCCTTGTAAAGTGTCCTCTTGTGGATCGGGTTGGTCACCACCGCGGCCGCGCGCCCGGCCAGGACGAGTTCGACGGCGCGCTCGATCGCGCCCAAAACGGCCCCGGCATTGGCCGCCTCGGGGAGTCCCGGCGCCACCTGTGCCGCCAGGGGATGGGCCAGCACCGGCAGCGCCGTAGGGTAGGCGGATGCCGCCTCGGCCGGATCGGAAATCGTCTTGACCGGCACGTCGAGCCGCAGCTCTCCCGCCAGGCGCGCGAGGCGTTCCGGCTCGTCTATGACGAAGAACGCCGGCGCCAACTGGCGGCGGAGCCACGCCTTCAGGGTGATTTCTCCACCGACACCCGCCGGCTCACCCATGGTCAGCGCCAGCGGCAGTGGTTCCCCGGTCGCGTTCATAAACGTTTGTCGATGTGGGCGGTGTGGCGCAGACCCCGCAGGATCCGTCGGGCGAGCCGCTGGGCCCGCCGTTCCTGCCGCTGGAGCTTCAACTTGCGGCGGGTTTCCGCGCGGCTCGGAAGGCTCGACGGCGGGTCCTTGCGCTCGCAAACCATCAGCACGCGCAGGCCCCCCTTGGTCGCGATGGGCTTGCTGGCGCGCTCGAGGCCAAGCGCGAGGACGAGTGGGCGCAGCTCGGCCGGCAGTTCACGGATCTTCAGGCTGCCGAGGTTGCCGGAGAGATTCGAGCCGAGCTCTTTGTCGAGCTTCGCCATGTCCTTGCAGTCGGTTACCGTTTCGCTGATGGTTTGCGCCAGCGCCTTCTGGCTCGCAACCTCGTCCGGTGTCGCGCCGGCGGCCACGGGCAGAAACACTTGCCGGAGCTTGACCACGGCGTCTTCCGGTTGCGGCGTCATGGCGCGCCGCCGCTTTCGCAGCCAAAGGATTTGGTATCCGGTGGAAGTCCTAATGGGTTCCGAAACCTGGCCCGGCCGCATCCCGAGGAGTGCTTCGTCAAGTTCCTTTTCGAGCTGTCCCGGCTGAACCCAGCCGATATCCCCGCCGTTCCTGGCGGCCGCGTCCTGGGAGAACTGCCGGGCGATGGCGGAAAAATCGGCGCCGCTTCGGATCTGTTCCAGCAGGTGTTTGGCGTTGCGCAGAACTTTCGCTTCCTCGTCCGGGACCTCGACCGCGAGAATTATCATCGAGACCAGATGGCTGGGCTTATTCCGGTTGTCCTTGATGCGGGCAAGTTGCTCGTCGACCTCGTCCTCGCCGACGGACTCGTCCTGGCCGCCGGTTTCGCGCCGCATGCGGCGCCTGATCACCTTACTCCAGGCAATTTGGGCCCGGAGCTGGTCTTCGAGGGTTGAAAGCTTGATCCCCCGTTGCGCGAGAAAGGCTTCCAACCCACGCGTTGGAATCCGGTTCAGCTTTTCCAACTGGGCGAGCTGCTTGTCGATCTCCTCCTTTTCGACCTTGATGTTGAGCCGCTTTGCCTCCTGCATTTGGAGCTTTTCGTCGATCAGGGCGTCCAACACTTGCGGCGCGAGACGCCGGCGCAGTTCCGGCGAATCCTTCAAACTCGATGCAAAAATAACGAACTTGAGCCGCTCGTTGAGGTCGTAGAACGATACCACGTCATCGTTGACGACCGCGGCGATGCGCTGGTCCTTCTGCGCCTCGGCGGGCGCTGGCCAAAGGCCGGCGCCGACGAGCAACGCCGCTGCAAACAGTGGGGCGGCCCTCAGCGAACTGAAAGATCGCTGCACCATTTTTCGATGCCCCTCGGCTCCTCCCGGTTCGCAACATTTTATATCGCTTCGCGGAGCAGGATACAGGAGCAAAACGGCGGCATACAACCTTTGGCATGGGCGCCTGGCGGGTTGCCGATGGCAAACGGCGCTTCGCCGCGACCCGGTATTTGTTGCCGCCGAAGCCGACCGAGCCTCAGCCGCCCTAGCTTCCCACGTTGCCGAGGTTCTTCAAGGCGATGCGGAAGAACACCGTGGTCTTGGGCTCGAGGTCGCGGTCGCGGGTGCGGCTGCGTTCCAATGCCGCGGTCAAGAGGAAGCACTCGTCCTCATAGGTGACCCCGAGACCGGCGGAAAGCAGGCCGAAGCCTTTCAGGTCTTGTCGAGCATTGGCGGAGGCGCGCCAGTATCTGCCGAGGCCCACCTCGAGCCTGCCCGAGACTTCCTCGCGGTCGCCGAATTCTTCCGTGCCGGCGTCCGGCTCCTGGTTGACGAAGAGATAGTCGAGGCTCAGCCGCAGCTTCGGGGGTCCCGCGACGAGACCCACCTCGCTGCGATTGGCGTTCAGTTCGTCCGCGTCGAAGCGGAAGCGGTAGAGGAAATCCAGAAGACTGCTGGGCGTCAAGCGCAGCTTGCCGACGATGTCCGAGAGGTTGTCCTCGAGCCCCGGACCGCCGGCGAATTCGCGCTCCTCCTGGAGGCGGTAACTCTGGCCCAGGAAGGCCGTGGCCGTGGCGCCGTCAGCGCCGTAAAGCCCCCATTTCAGACCGTAGGCGACGCGCTGGCCGCTTTCCACCCGGTCGACGCCGGTAAATCGATTGGCGCTGAAGAGATTCGTGTCGTCGAGTTTCAGGTCCTGGCTGTCCTCGTTGGGGATTTTCGTCGGGTTGCTGCCTTCGGGACTGACGACGATGGCGGCGATGGGCTCGATCAGCTGCGTGAACTTCCGGTTCTGGCGGACCAGGGGAAAGCGCCAATCGAGCATGAGCTGTGGGAACACCCGCCCGGTTTCTCCGCTGAGCGTGGTGCCGGCGGGAACGTTGGGATCGGGATCGACCAAGTCGTCTACGGAGTAAAGGTCGGTCTGCAGGGTCGCGGACAGGGTGTAGACCTCGCCGATGGGAGTGGTGTAAGGCAGCCGCCAGCCGGTTTTCAGCGAGATCCGCCGGCTGTCCGTGCCATCGGTTTGCGCCG
>CBESNX010000091.1:0-6200 GCA_965531025.1 uncultured bacterium | reverse complement strand
GCCGGCCCGCAAGACACCGCTCGACATCCTCCAGGAGCGCTTCGCCCGCGGCGAGATCGACAAGGAGGAGTTCGAGGAGAGGAATCGGCTGCTGTCCGGATAGCTCGGCAAGATCCGGGTTCGGCCGCGCCTGTGGGGATACACGCAGGAACCGCCGCTCGGCTGAAGGATATCGAAATGAACAAGGAAGCGACGGGCCACCGGGACTCGGCCGCCCACCGGCACCAGGGCCGACACCGCCACGACGGGCATCCTCACCCTCCGCACCCCAGTGACGGCGAGGCCGACCAGACTCTCGAGGTTGCGGAAGGGATTTACACCTGCCCGATGCACCCGGACGTGCGCAACCGCGGGCCGGGTGCCTGTCCGCAATGCGGCATGGCGCTCGAACCGTTGGCGGTGCCGGCCGCGGCCACGCGGACCGTCTACACCTGCCCGATGCACCCGGAGGTCGTCCGGGATGAGCCCGGAGACTGCCCGCTGTGCGGCATGGCCCTGGAGCCCCGCACGGTGACGGCGGAAGAGGCGCCGGATCCGGAACTGGTTTCCATGACCCGCAGGTTCTGGGTCGCTCTGGTGCTTACGGTGCCGCTCGTGCTCATCGCGATGGCCGACCTGATACCAGGCCGGCCGCTGCAAGACGCCGCATCGGCGCGCACGCTGTTGTGGGTTCAGCTTGCCCTCGCAACCCCGGCGGTGCTGTGGGCGGGCTGGCCGTTCTTCGTGCGCGGCTGGCGATCCATCGTCACCCGCCATCTCAATATGTTCACGTTGATCGCGATGGGAACCGGAACCGCCTATTCCTTCAGCGCCGTCGCCGTCCTGTTTCCGGGTCTGTTTCCCGACTCGTTTCGGGGAGCGTCAGGCGAGCTGGACGTCTACTTCGAGGCCGCCGCCGTCATCACCGCGCTGGTTCTGCTGGGGCAGGTTCTCGAGCTGCGCGCCCGCAGCAAGACCAGCAACGCCATTCGCTCGCTCTTGAATCTGGCGCCGAAAATGGCCCGCATCGTCCGCGAGGACGGCGAAGAGGATATCCCCCTCGACCGGGTCGAGCCGGGTGATAGGCTCAGGGTCCGCCCGGGGGAAAAGATCCCCGTCGACGGCGTCGTCGTGGAGGGCGCGAGCTCGGTCGACGAGTCGATGGTGACCGGCGAATCGATCCCCGTCGACAAGTCGCCGGGCGACTGGGTGACGGGCGCGACCGTCAACGGCACGGGCGGCCTGATCATGCGGGCCGAGCGCGTCGGCGCCGCCACCCTGCTCAGCCAGATCGTCCGGATGGTCGGCGAAGCGCAGCGGAGCCGGGCGCCCATTCAGCGCCTGGCCGATATCGTTGCGGGATACTTCGTGCCGGCCGTGGTGCTGGTCGCCGTGGTCACCTTCATCGTATGGGCCCTCGTGGGGCCGGCGCCGGCCCTGGCCTATGCCCTGGTCAACGCCGTCGCCGTGCTGATTATCGCCTGTCCCTGCGCCCTTGGCCTGGCGACGCCGATGTCGATCATGGTCGGCACCGGCCGCGGCGCCAGGTCGGGGGTCCTCATCAAGAACGCCGAGGCGCTGGAGACCTTCGAGAAGGTCGACACGCTGGTGATCGACAAAACGGGCACGCTGACCGAGGCCAAACCGCGCCTGATGAGGACCGAGAGCGTATCGGACCGTGATGAAGGCGAGCTGTTGCGGCTCGCGGCGAGCCTCGAGAAAGGCAGTGAACACGCGCTGGCCGCGGCCGTCGTCGAGGGCGCGCGTGCGCGAAACTTGCCGCTGGCGGAAGTGACTGATTTTCGCTCCGAAACGGGCAAGGGCGTGATCGGCACCGTCGAGGGCCGCACGGTCGCGCTCGGCAACGCGCGGCTGTTCGAGGACCTGAACGTGGCGCTCGGGGATCTCGCCGGCCGGGCCGAGACGCTTCGGGCCGAAGGCAGCACCGTCATGTTCGTCGCCGTCGATAACGAGGCCGCCGGCCTCCTTGCCGTCGCCGATCCGATCAAGGACACCACCCCCGCCGCCGTCAAGGAGCTGCGCGAGGACGGGATTCGCATCGTCATGCTCACGGGAGACAACCGCACCACCGCCGAGGCCGTGGCCAAGCGCCTCGGCATCGACGAGGTCAAGGCCGAAGTCCTTCCCGACCAGAAAAGCGAGGTCGTCAAGGAGCTGCAAAGAGCCGGGCGCGTGGTGGCGATGGCGGGAGACGGCGTCAACGACGCTCCCGCGCTCGCCCAGGCCCAGGTGGGCATCGCCATGGGAACGGGCACCGACGTGGCCATGGAAAGCGCGGGCGTCACCCTGCTCAAGGGTGACTTGCGCGGCCTGGTGCGGGCCCGCCGCCTCAGCCGGGCGACGATGCGCAACATTCGCCAGAACCTTTTCTTCGCCTTCGCCTACAACACGCTGGGCATTCCCATCGCGGCCGGCGTGCTGTTTGTGCTGCTTCCCGTCTTCGGGCTTCCCGGGTTTCTGTTGAACCCGATGATCGCCGGCGCCGCCATGAGCATGAGCTCGCTTTCGGTCGTCGGCAACGCGCTCCGCCTCGGCAAGGTCGAGCTGTGATCGAGGGGGCAGGCTTGGAGCCCGTGATGCCGCGCCGGGTGGTATTTGTCGGGTGGGCAGAATTACAGTAGAGTAAAACTTCAGCGGTTGCATCGCGGGGAGGCATCCATGGAACCAACAAGCGTCAAACGGAAGCGGGCCGTGATCCTCGCCGCCGATGTCGAGGGGTACGGCCGACTCACGGGCGCCGACGAAGAGGCGACGCCCGGGACCCTCGACGCCTATCGTGAAATCATCGACGGTTTGATCGCCTGGCACGCGAATGAGCCTTCTGTTCAGAAAAACGGCGGGCGGGCATGAACGGACCCTCCGACATGCCCGAGGTTCAGGCGCCTGATCGACCTCAACCTGATGAGGCGGAGCGACCTCGGCTTCGCCAAGTGTCTGAGGACGACCTGTGGCAGATCCTTGAGGCACGCGAAAAGTGGGCGCAGTCGAATGAGAAGGAAGCTGAGCAAGCCCATCTCGTCGACGCCAACCTCCGGGGGGCCGGCCTCTACCGGGCCAACCTCCGGGGGGCCGACCTCGTCGACGCCAACCTCCAGCGGGCCGACCTCAGTGGCGCCAACCTCCGGGGGGCCGACCTCAGTGGCGCCAACCTCCGGGGGGCCGACCTCAGTGGCGCCAACCTCCAGCGGGCCGACCTCAGTGGCGCCAACCTCCGGCGGGCCAACCTCGAACACGCCAACCTCCAGGGGGCCCTACTGGTCAACGCCAGCCTCCAGAAGGCCGCCCTCCAGCACGCCAACCTCGAGGGGGCCATCCTCACCACAGGTGCGAACCTCCAGGGAGCCGACCTCTTCGCCGCCAACCTCCAGGAGGCCCATCTTTCCGCCGCCAGCCTCCAGGAGACGTCCCTCGAACGTGCCAATCTCCAGGGGGCCTTCCTCTTCCAGGCCAACCTCCGACAAGCCAACCTCCGCGGCGCCAACCTCCAGGGGGCCCGCTTCATCGCCGCCAACCTCCAGTGGGCCGACCTTTACCGCGCCAACCTCCGGGGGGCCAACCTTTACCGCGCCAACCTCCAGGAGGCCAACTTCGGCGGCGCCAACCTCCAGGAGGCCAACCTCTTCGCCACCAACCTCCAGGGGGCCAGCCTCATTGGCGCCAACCTCAAGGGGGCGGACTTCGCTGTCGCCGACCTCCGCGACGCCGACCTGCGCGGGGCCAAGCTCCAGGGGGCCGAACTCAACGACGCCTTACTCTACGACGCCAACCTCAAGAAGGCCGACCTCCACGACTCCCGGGGCCTCACGCAGAAGCAACTCGACGGCGCTCGCGGGAATCCCGAAACCAAGCTGCCTCCAGGGCTCTCGATCAACCCGTGCCCGGAGGCGGGCCAGTAGCTGCGTGCCGCGGGGCAAGAGCGGGGCAAGACTGGAAAAGCCGCGGGCGGGCGGCCTTGAGCGCCGCCGCCATAATTTAGGGCCTCGGCGAACCCGTGATGTTCCATCGCACGACGGGTTTGTCGGGCGCGTGGAAGTGGCGTAGACTATCGCCCTCAGCGGTTTCATCGGGGGAGGCATCCATGGAACCAACCGGCGTTGAGCGGCAGCTGGCCGTGATCCTCGCCGCCAATCTCGAGGGTTACTCACGCCTCATGGGCGCCGAAGAAGAGGCGACGCTCAAGACCCTCGGCGCCTATCGCCAAATCATCGACGGACCGATCGCGCGCCACGACGGGCGCATCTTCGGCACGGGCGGTGACAGCGTGCTGGCGACAGCGTGAGAGGCAGGCGATGGACGGAATCCTCACATCTTTGTTCAGTCGGCCGGAATGGTTCTCGGTCATCGGTCTTGCGATCGATGTCATCGCGGTTATTGCCATAGTTTGGGATATCGTGATTACCAGGCGCGAACCGCTCGCTTTCAACCCGTCCGACACGATTCTCGACCGCATCAAGCACTACAAAATAACCACCGCATGCCTGTTCCTCCTGGCTCTCGGCTTCCTCCTCCAAATGTATGGAAGCTGGCCCCGCTAAGCCCTTAAGATTCTTCGCGGGGTAACAAGGGGTGTGAGCTTCCCCTTTCATGATCATTGACGCTGGCGCCTACCCGGTCGTCACTGCACGGAAACGGGTTTGCGCACGATTCCGTCACGGCAATTCAAGATGTGTTGAAGAGGCGTGATTTGAGCCGGGTTCGGGTAGCCCTTAGATTCGTGGACGTAAATCACGAAGGAGGGCATAATGCTCGACAGGCAGGCAATCGTCCACGACGATCCCCTTTGCAAGCTGAAGCAGATTAGTGATGGAGATCAAACCAGCCGGCACCAAGAAGGGCGACGCCGTCGAAGGGTTCATGGCTGAGCCCCCTTCGCCGGGCGCTGGCCGGCGTGAGGCATACCTGCACCACATTGGCCCTCGACCGGGTTCTCGACCTCCAAATCAGACCGAGCACGCGGCAAAAAACCATCCGCCGGGCCGATCCAGCGCCCCAGTCCTATGCGACGCCGGTTCGTGCGACCGTTCGGCTGATCGCATGAAGTCATCTGGGGATGCCGGCTGCTGGCGGCTGCCGGCGGCGGCTGTACGCGCGAGACGGCGGGCGAACATGGCATGCTGCCAAGACATCAATGGCCCAAAAAAAGCGCGAAGCGGCGACACGTTTTTGATACTCGGAGCAGCACCCCATGGATAGCTGGATGAGGAAACTGGCGCGACATTACGACAAGGTTCGCGCACGTTATCCCGACGATGAGCTCCTTATAATGTTTGACATCGACGGCACCATACTCGACATGCGCTGCATGATTCTTTCCGTGCTCAGGGAGTACGACGAGGAACACGATACTACCCTGTTCCAGGCACTGGAATTAGCCGACATTGATACTCACGAGAACCAGGTCGCCCAGCTACTGGAAGGCCTGAACCTTCCTCGACCCTTATGTCGGAAGGTGGAGGACTGGTATCTGAAAAACCGATGGTCACCCGCCGCTGTCTTGGCGGCACACTGTCCGTTTGCCGGAGTGATGGAGGTCATTCGCTGGTTTCAGATTCAGCCACGGACCAGCGTCGGTCTCAACAGTGGCAGGCCGGCGGCCATTCGAGAGGAGACCTTGCGATCGCTGAACGAGCTCGGAAAGGAATACCGTGTGGCGTTCTCGGATGACCTGCTGTTCATGAATCCTGGGGACTGGCATCAGAACGTCGAGGATTCCAAGGTGGCCGGTCTCAGGTACTTTCAACAAGCCGGTTACCGCATCTTCGCTGCAGTGGACAACGAGCCAGCCAATCTGGCTGCTCTTGCTGATGCCGACATCGACGGCGAGATTCTCCCGCTCCACGCGGACACGATCTTTGAGACAGCCTGCTCCCGGCTACCAGCCGGTGCCATTGGCGGTGGCAAGTATGACATTACGGAATTGATTCCGGAGAAAGCACTGCCGCGAAAGGTACAGTTGGTGTGGCATGGCCTGAACGATGACAAGAACATTCGTCAGTTCCTCACCTCGGACGTGGGGTGGGCCGAATTCGACGTGAGAATGGACCCAGCCGGAAACCTGATCGTACGTCATGACTCATTTGAAGAGACGCCAATCCAGGCGGGGGAGCAGTTCCTCTTGTTGGGCGACGTGCTGCGGCGCCTGGATACGTTCCACAAATCCGTCAAAATCGATATCAAGGAGGTTGGTGGGCTTATCGACC
>CBESNX010000090.1:0-6270 GCA_965531025.1 uncultured bacterium | reverse complement strand
TGTTGGCGCGCGCCATCGCCGGCGAGGCCAACGTGCCGTTCTTCACCATCTCCGGTTCGGACTTCGTCGAGATGTTTGTCGGCGTCGGCGCGGCGCGTGTCCGCGACATGTTCGAACAGGGCAAGAAGAACGCGCCGTGCATCATCTTCATCGACGAGATCGACGCCGTCGGCCGCCACCGCGGCGCCGGGCTCGGCGGCGGCAATGACGAGCGCGAGCAGACCCTCAACCAGCTGCTCGTCGAGATGGACGGATTCGAGGCCAACGAGGGCGTCATTCTGATCGCCGCCACCAACCGGCCCGACGTCCTCGATCCGGCGTTGCTCAGGCCCGGCCGGTTCGACCGCCAGGTGGTGGTGCCCAACCCCGATATCTTGGGCCGCGAGAAGATCCTGAAAGTGCATATGCGGAAGGTGCCGCTGGCGCCGGACGTGGTGGCGCGCGTGATCGCCCGCGGCACGCCCGGCTTCTCGGGCGCCGATCTCGCCAATTTGGTCAACGAGGCGGCGCTGTTGGCGGCGCGCAAGGGCAAGCGCATGGTTACCATGGCCGAGTTCGAGGAATCCAAGGACAAGGTCCTGATGGGCGCCGAGCGCCGCTCCATGGTCATGACCGAGGAGGAGAAGACGCTCACCGCCTATCACGAGGGGGGTCATGCCCTCGTTGCCGTGTACTCTCCGGGCCACGATCCCCTGCACAAGGTGACGATCATCCCGCGCGGCCGGGCGCTGGGGGTCACCATGGCGCTCCCCGAACGGGACAGGTACGGGTTCTCGAAGAATGAGCTTTTGGCGAAGCTGGCGATGATGTTCGGCGGCCGGGTGGCGGAAGAGCTCGTTTTCGGTAAGGACAATATCACCACCGGGGCGAGCGACGATATCCGCCAGGCGACCGACCTCGCGCGCCGCATGGTCACCGAATGGGGCATGAGTGAGAAGCTGGGGCCGCTCAGGTACAACGACAACGAAGAAGAGATCTTCCTCGGCCACTCCGTCACCCAGCGCAAGAACGTCTCCGACGCCACGGCCAAGGCGATCGACGAGGAAATCCGCGGCCTTGTTGAACGCAGCGAAAATCGCGCCCGCGAGATCCTCACCGAACATATCGAGGACCTGCACACGGTGGCCAAGGCGCTCCTCGAGTACGAGACCCTGTCGGCGGAAGACGTCAAGGCGCTCCTTAAAGGCGAGCCGATCGTGCGCCCGACCGAGGAAGAAGTGCCCGAGGAGACGGAGCGGCGCGCGTCGGTGCCGTCGAGCGGCCGCAAGGCCAAGGGCCAGCCCGGCCAACTGGAGCCCGAGCCTCAGCCGGGGAGTTGAGTCCCGCCTCGGTGCGTCCATGGGCTGCTTTCCGAGTCCGGCTTGAACCCGGCCTTTCCTGAAGTTACCGACAAGACCGCGGCCGGCGTCTATCTGCGCCCGGTAGGCCTCATTTCGGGGCCCGCCGCGAAAGAGGCGGGCGCGCGGGGCGATGCTTTCCGGCTGGCCGGCGGCGAGGTGGTCTTTTTCCATTGCCAGCTCTTCGTTCGCGAAGGGGACCGGATCGCGTCCACCGTGGCGCCGGTCGCCGACATCCTCGACTGGGCCGCGGCCCAGGGCGGGCCGATGCGGGACCGGACGGTGGCGTTTCTCGAAGACCTGACGAGGCCGCGCCCGAGCTTCGCGGGACTTCCCCTCGCGCGGCCCCTGATCATGGGGGTGGTCAACGTCACCCCCGACAGTTTTTCCGATGGCGGCGATTTTGCCGACGCCGGCGACGCCATCGCCCGGGGCAAGGCCCTGGCGGCGGCCGGGGCGGACATCCTCGACATCGGCGGTGAATCGACCCGTCCAGGGGCGAGGCCCGTGCCCGAAAGCGACGAGCTTGCCCGCGTGCTGCCGGTGATCGAGGGTCTCGCGGGGATAAGCGCGCTCATTTCCATCGACAGCCGCAAGCCGGGGGTCATGGCGAAGGCGCTGGAAGCCGGCGCCGCCATCATCAACGACGTCACCGCGCTCGGCTTCGGCCCGGAAAGCCTCGAACTGGCGGCGAAGAGCGGGGCGCCGGTCGTGCTCATGCATTGCCAGGGCGACCCCCGGACCATGCAGGAGGAGCCGCGCTACGTTCACGCGGCCCTCGACGTTTTCGATTACCTCCAAGAAAGGGTCGAGGCGTGCGGGAAGGCCGGCATCGGCCGCGAGCGCCTGGCCGTCGATCCCGGCATAGGCTTCGGCAAGACCGTCGCCCACAACGTCGAGATCCTGAGCTCGCTCACGCTCTTCCACGGCCTCGGCCGCCCCATCGTGCTGGGGGTTTCGCGCAAGAGCTTCATCGGCGGCATCAGCGGCGTCAATCTCGCCAAGGACCGGTTGCCCGGATCGCTCGCCGCGGCGCTGGCGGCGCTCGACCAGGGGGTGCAGATCCTGCGCGTGCACGACGGCGCCGAGACGGTCCAGGCCGTGGCCGTCTGGCGGGCATTGAAGGCGGGAACGACTTAATGCCGTCCCGCGTTATGGTCATCGCCGAATTTTCTGCTATAAGATTGGCCGCCGCTTTGAAGGGAAACGAGCATGGCCCGTAAACTTTTCGGCACCGACGGCATCCGCGGCACCGCCAACCTCGAGCCCATGACCGCCGACGTGGCCTTGCGCGTCGGCATGGCGGCGGGTCGTGAATTCACCCGGGGCGGCCACCGTCACCGGGTCGTCATCGGCAAGGACACGAGGCTTTCGGGATATCTGCTGGAGCCGGCGCTCACCGCCGGGTTCGTTGCGGTCGGCATGGACGTGGTGCTGGTCGGGCCGCTGCCGACGCCGGCGGTCGCCATGTTGACGCGGAGTCTCAGGGCCGATCTCGGCGTCATGATCTCGGCCTCCCACAACCCCTTCGAGGACAACGGCATCAAGCTGTTCGGACCCGACGGGTACAAGCTGTCGGATCGGGTCGAGGCCCGGATCGAGGCGCGCATGGCGAACCACATGGCCGAGGATTTGGCTTCGCCCGAGGATCTGGGCCGGGCCATGCGCCTCGAGGACGCCGTCGGCCGTTATATCGAGTTCGTGAAGAACACCTTCCCCAAGGGGCGCACCCTCGACGAGCTCAAGGTGGTGGTCGATTGCGCCAACGGCGCGGCCTACAAGGTTGCGCCCACGGTTTTGCAGGAGCTCGGCGCGGAGGTCATCGCGCTCGGCGTGGAGCCGGACGGCTTCAACATCAACCTGGGCTGCGGCAGCACCAACGCGGATGCCATGACCAAGGAAGTGGCGGCCCAGGGCGCCGACGTCGGTCTTGCGCTCGACGGCGACGGCGACCGCCTGGTGGTGTGCGACGAGAAAGGCGCGCTTCTCGACGGCGACCAGCTGATGGCCTTGGTGGCGAGTTGTTGGCAAAGGACCAAGCAGCTTGCCGGCGGCGGGGTGGTCGCGACGGTGATGTCCAATCTGGGGTTCGAGCGCTATCTCGAGGGCCTGGGCCTCAAGCTCGTGCGCACCCAGGTCGGCGACCGTTACGTCATCGAGAAGATGCGCGAGCTGGGTTTCAACCTGGGCGGCGAGCAGTCGGGCCATATCATTCTCGGCGACTACGCCACCACCGGCGACGGGCTGATCGTGGCCCTTCAGGTGCTCGCGGCGCTGGCGCAAGCCGGCCGCCCCGCGAGCGAGGTGGTGCGGTTGTTCGAGCCCTTTCCGCAGCTTTTGCGCAGCGTCCAGACCAACGGCACGAAGCCGCTTCGCAACGCCAAGGTCAAGAGGGTGATTCGCGACGCCGAAGCCAGCCTCGGCGGCCGCGGCCGGCTGTTGATCCGCGAATCGGGCACCGAGCCGGTCATCCGGGTGATGGCCGAGGGCGATGACGTAGCCTTGATCGGTCAACTGGTCGACGATATCGTCGAGGCCATCGCGCGGGCCGCCGGCTGAACTCTAGGCGGCGCGGCGGGTCCGTCGCGCGGTGTCACGCCCTCGTGTCTGGAATTCGTCAGGATTGACATGACTCGGGCCTGTCCGCGGACCGGAGGCCGGGATCGATGACACGGAATCAGAGGGGATGGTTGCTGACGGGCTTGGTGTGTCTGGCTCTTGGGCTCGGATACGTCCTTGACCGGCGCGCGACATGGGAGACATTCATCGCCGCCGGGCAAAGCGCGATCCGGCGAGCTGATTACGCCGAGGCCGAGAAGCAGCTTGCGGCCGCGCTCGAGCAGGCGGAGCGATATGCGCCCCAGGATACGCGGATCGCGACAAGCCTCAACCAACTCGCGCTCTTTTACAAGAACTTGGGCAGGTACGCCGAGGCCGAGCCCTTATACAAGCGGGCGCTGGCGATTGTTGAAAAGCTCCTGGGGCCGGAGCACGTCGAAGCGGCCGCGGGCCTCAACAACCTGGCGGTGCTGTACGACGCCCAGGGCAGGTACGCCGAGGCCGAGCCCTTGTACAAGCGGGCGCTGACGATCGCGGAGCAGGCCCTGGGCGCCGAGCACCCCGATGTGGCCGCGAGCCTCAACAACCTCGCCGAGCTTTACCGCGTGCAAGGCCGCCATGCGGAGGCCGCTCCGCTGCATAAGCGCGCGTTGGCCATCCGGCAGGGGGCGCTTGCGCCGCTGCACCCGCACGTGGCCGAAAGCCTCAACAACCTGGCTTTGCTCTACGAAGCCCAAGGCAGGTATGCCGAGGCCGAGCCCCTGTTGAAGCGGGCGGTGGCGATCGACGAAACAGGCCTTGGGGCCGAGCATCCAAGCTTGGCCACGGACCTCGCCAACCTGGCGGCGCTCTATTCCGCCCAAGGCAAATATCCCGAGGCCGAACCCCTGATCATCCGGGCGCTCATGATTCGGGAGAAGGCCCTGGGGCCCGATCACCCGAACGTGGCGACAAGCCTGGAGCATTATGCCGCCCTGCTCCGGGCGACGGAGCGCGTCGGGGAGGCGGAGAGACTTGCGGCCCGCGCCAGGGCGATCCGGGCCAAGCACGGCAAGGGACGCCTCCCCGAGTAACACGGAGCGCCGGCATCGACCGTTCTTGACACAGGGGCGCCGGCATCAGCCCTCGACTCTTGGGCGGGGTTCTTGCATTACTGTGTTCGGGTGGCTGTACGGCTCTCCGGTGTTGGCTGAGCGCGTTGTAAAACTTGGCGTTGCCGGAGATCCGTTGGCTCGAATGCATTGGCAGCGAGGCAAAGGGAAGTCGACGCTTTGCGGGGTCGTGTTCTCATCATCGCCGGGTCCGATTCGGGCGGCGGGGCGGGCATTCAGGGCGACATCAAGACGGTCACGGCGCTCGACGGTTACGCCGCGACGGCGATCACGGCGCTGACCGCGCAGAACACCGAAGGCGTGTTCGCGGTGGCGGGCGTGGCTGTGGACTTCATCGCCCGGCAGATCGAACTGGTGCTCTCGGACATCGGCGCCGACGCCATCAAGACCGGCATGCTGCACAACGCCGAGGTCATCGACGCGGTGTGCGACGCGCTCGAGGCCAAGGCCGGCCACATTCCGCTCATCGTCGATCCGGTCATGGTCGCCAAGGGCGGCGAGCCGCTGCTCGATGCCGAGGCGGTCGGCACGCTCAAAAAGCGCTTGGTCGCGGACGCCCAACTCATTACCCCCAATTTGCCCGAGGCCGAGGCGCTCACGGGGCGCGCCATCGAAGATATCGAGGCCATGCGGCGCGCGGCCGAGACGCTGAAGGCCCTCGGGCCCAGGGCGGTGCTCTTGAAGGGCGGCCATCTCAAGGGGGAGGTCATTGCCGACGTCTACCTCGATGATGACGGCATGGAGGTGTTCGAGAGCAAGCGGATCGACACGCGCGACACCCACGGAACCGGGTGCGCCCTGGCCTCCGCCATCGCCACGGGGATCGCCCAGGACATGCCGCTTAAAGAAGCGGTGGTGCGCGCCCGCGCCTACGTGCGGGAGGCGATCCGCACCGCGCCGGGCCTGGGATCCGGCCACGGCCCCTTGAATCACGCCCACACGGTCCGGCCCTATCCGGCGCGCCAATAGGCCGCGGCCGACCAAGCCCTCAACTTGACATCTCGGTGCAGGCTGCCGCCTCATGGTCCCGTCGCAGACAATGCCGAGGATCACGATCACCCCGGTGAACGCGGCGAGGTAACGGTTTTCAGGAACGGGGGAGCATCATGACCGACCTTGCGGCGCTTGAAGACGCGGTCGAACTGGTGCACGCGGTCATACCACCGACGGCGCAGATCTGCTGGCCGCTTCTCTCCGAGCGGTGCGACGCCGAGGTCTGGGTCAAGCACGAGAACCACACGCCCATCGGCGCCTTCAAGGTG
>CBESNX010000089.1:0-6453 GCA_965531025.1 uncultured bacterium | reverse complement strand
TAGGCTGGTGAGATCAGCATCGCGGTCTCCTTGGTAACCAGGTCCGGATAGCCATGAATGAATCCTGCCGGAATATAGTCATCCGCAGGTTACTTGCAAATCCAAAGCTGGGCAAATGGACAAATGCGGGCGTTGGGCGGAGCTGCCCCGGCCCCGTTTGACGGCGCGGGCGGATATGTTAGGGTTTCGGCGTTGCCGCGAGGCCATGCTACCTGCCGCGGCGATCCCTCCTGACGCGAGGCGAACCGACCCATGAGCGAACCCAGCCTCGAAGCCCTGCTGAGCCGCATTGCCGAGTCCCTGGACCGGCTCGCCCCGCGCGGGGCCGACGGATTCGATCCCTCGGCGGCGGAAGCCTTTATCTGGCAGGCCGAGGGCAAACGCCTGGAGCCGGTTTCAGAGGTCAACCGGATCGGCCTCGACCTTTTGCGCGGGATCGACCGGCAACGCGACATCCTGCTCGACAACACGAGCCGATTCGCCAAGGGTCTGCCGGCGAACAACGCGCTTCTATGGGGCGCGCGCGGCATGGGCAAAAGCTCGCTGGTCAAGGCGGTGCACGCCAGGGTCAACGCCGACGTCTCCGAGCCCCTTACGCTGGTCGAGATTCACCGCGAGGACATCGCCAGCCTTCCCCATCTGCTTCCCCTGCTGCGCGCGGCGAAGATGCGCTGCATCCTGTTTTGCGACGACCTTTCGTTTTCCGGCCAGGATATGACCTACAAGTCGCTGAAAGCGCTTCTCGAGGGGGGCATCGAGGGACGCCCGGCGAACGTTATTTTTTATGCCACCTCGAACCGCCGGCATCTCATGCCCCGCGAAATGATCGAGAACGAACGCTCGAGCGCCATCAATCCGGCCGATGCGGTGGAAGAAAAGCTGTCGCTTTCCGACCGGTTCGGGCTTTGGCTCGGTTTTCACGCCTGCGATCAGGACATCTATCTCGCTATCGTCGATGGATATGCCGCCCACTTCGCACTCAAGGTCGCGCGCGAAAAGCTGCACGCCGAGGCCAATGAGTGGTCGGTCACCCGCGGCGCGCGCTCGGGACGCGTGGCGTGGCAGTTCATCCAGGACCTGGCGGGCAGGCTCGGCCGGCGGCTGGAGTAATTTTGACCATCAAGTGTGGCCGTCGAGGAGTTTTTTGGGATTGACGGCGCGGGCGCCGCGGCGGATCTCGAAGTGGAGCTGCGGCGTGGTGACGGAGCCGGTGTTTCCCACTTGCGCGACGACCTGTCCCCTTTTGACCACGTCGCCGCGCCGCACCAAAAGCACGTCGTTGTGGGCGTAGGCCGTCGTCCAACCGCCGGCATGGCGGATCAGCAGAAGATTGCCATAACCCCGAAGCTCGTTGCCCGCATAGGCCACGACCCCGTTCGCGGCCGCGGCGACCCTCGTGCCTCGCGGGGCCGCAATGTTGATGCCGTCGTTAAAACGCCCCCCGGGCTTGGTGCCGAAGCCCGAGACCAGCCTGCCCCGCACCGGCCAGAGGAAGGCGCGGCTCGTGCGCGGCGGCGGAGCGAGGCGAGTCCGATCACGGGAATCGGCGGCAGGGCCGGTGCGCGAACTTCTCGCGGGCTTCGCGCTCGCGACGGCGCCGGGCGAGGCTTTCGCGGCCGGCGCGGGCGGCGACGAGAGGGCGCCGGAAGACCCGACCGGTGGCGCCCGGCGTCGGGATGCGGTCTTGGGCGCCGCCAGGGGCAAGATGAGACGCTGTGCGACGGCGATCGTGTAAGGCGGGCGGATATTATTGGACCTGATCAAGGCCCGCATGCCGACGCCGTAGCGCCGCGCGATTCCGTAAACCGTATCTCCCCGCCGGACCACGTGGAAGCGCGGGACGGGCAGAATCAGCCTCTGGCCCACCAGAAGCCTATAGGGCGGCCTGAGGCCGTTGGCGTCGATGACCGCGCGCAGGGGAACTTTATGGCGCCGGGCGATACTGTAAAGGGTATCGCCGGCCCGCACGGTAATTTTAGACCCGGCGGACCGGGCGGGGCGGGGTGATGCTCGCTTGGCGGCGGGAGGCTTCGGGCGGCCGTAGTAATCGGAAGCCTTGTCTTGCACCGACGCCGGCGCGTCGGACCGGATGCACGCGCCGAGCATCGCCGCGACCGCCAAGAAGGCGGCGGTCGCGGCAAGATAGCGGAATCGGTGGCAACCGGCGCGGAGCATCCTCACCGTCAAAACTTAGTCGAGGGAGAAGTTTCCATCAACCTCGGCCGATGTCGCAAGCGCCGGGACCTGGTAATGCGGATATTTCATAAGGGCGCGCGAAGAGCGCGGTTCTCAGTCGCTGATCAGGGGCACGAAGCGGACCGGCCATAGCTTCTCGGTCTCGAAATCTTGCTCGGTCCGTCTCATCCGCACGATTTTCTGGCTCCAGCTGCGCTTGCCTATGGGAATGATCATGATTCCGCCGACGGCCAACTGGTCCGTGAGCGCGGGCGGGGCCGCCGCCGCCGCCGCGGTGACGATGATGCGCTCGAAAGGCGCCCGTTCGGGCCAGCCCCTGGCGCCGTCTCCGGCCTTCGCGGTGACGTTGTGAATGCCGAGCCGGGCGAGCCGTTGCGTGGTTTCTTCGAGCAGCGAGTCGTGGCGCTCGATCGTGTAGACGCGGCGGCAGAGGCGGGACAGCACCGCCGCCTGGTATCCCGACCCGGTGCCGATTTCCAGCACCTTCATGCGCTTCCCCACCTTCAGCGCCTGGGTCATCAGCCCCACGATCAGGGGCTGGCTGATGGTCTGGCCCTCGCCGATGGGCAGCGCGATGTTGTCGTAGGCCTGATCCTGAAACTGGGCGGGAACGAACTGCTCGCGGGGCACGCGCTCGATCGCGGAAAGCACTCTGGCGTCGTCAACGCCGAGTTGGCGGAGCTCCATGATCAGACGGATCTTGCGGGGCTCGGTGTTCAACTGATGGCCTGTTTCACCTCGCGGAAAATCCTCGTGCCATCCCGGCGCCGCGCGCCTTAGCTTTCGGCGGCGATCACGTCGAGCCCGCCCATGAGGGGCCGAAGGGCCTCCGGCGCCCGGACCGAGCCGTCCTTTTGCTGGTAGTTCTCGATCACCCCCACGAGCGTGCGCCCGACCGCCAGGCCGGAGCCGTTGAGCGTATGCACGAACCGGGTGCCCTTTTCGCCGGAGCGGCGGTAGCGCGCGTTCATGCGCCGGGCCTGGAAATCCGTGCAGTTGGAGCAACTGGATACCTCGAGGTAACGGTTTTCTCCCGGAAGCCAGACGTCGATGTCGTAGGTCTTGCGGGCCGAAAAGCCCATATCGCCGGTCGAGAGCACGCCCACCCGGTAAGGGAGTTCCAGGCGCCTGAGCACCTCTTCCGCCGCCGAGGTCATGCGTTCGTGCTCGGCTTCCGAGCCCTCCGGGTGCGTGATGCTGACGAGTTCCACCTTGTCGAACTGGTGCTGGCGGATCATGCCGCGGGTGTCCTTGCCGGCGGCCCCGGCCTCGGAGCGGAAGCACGGGGTCAGCGCGGCGAAGCGCAGGGGGAGGCGGGACTCGTCGAGGATCTTGTCCGCGACGAGATTGGTGAGCGGCACTTCCGCCGTCGGGATCAGCCAGTAATCGTCGGTGGTCCTGAACTGGTCCTCGGCGAACTTCGGAAGCTGGCCGGTGCCGAAAAGCGCGTGGTCGCGCACGAGAAGCGGCGGGTTGACCTCGGTGTATCCGAACTCGGTGGTGTGAAGGTCGAGCATGAAGGTCCCGAGCGCCCGCGCGAGACGCGCAAGGGCCCCTGAGAGCACGACGAAGCGCGCCCCCGAGAGCTTGGCCGCGCGCTCGAAATCCATCATCCCGAGCCCCTCGCCGAGTGCGAAGTGCTCCTTTGGCGTGAAATCGAACTCCGGTTTCTCGCCGCAGCTGCGAAGCTCCACGTTCGCCGTCTCATCGGCGCCGTCGGGGACGTCCTTTGCCGGCAGGTTGGGAATGCCCGAGAGCATCTCTTCGAGCTCCTGCGAAAGCCTGTCCGCCTTTTCTTCGGTGCTGGCCTGCAAACCCTTATCGGCCGAAACCTTCTCCATGAGCTCGGAGACGTCCTCGCCCCTGGCCTTGGCGATGCCGATCTCTTTGGAGAGTTTGTTGCGCCGCGCCTGAATCTCCTGCGCGAGAGTCACGGTCTTGCGGCGCCCGGCATCCAGTTCGATGGCCTTCGCGGCCATGGGAGAGACCCCCCGGCGGGCCAGTCCCGCGTCGAACTCCTCCGGGTTGTCGCGGATCCACCTTATGTCGAACATCGGATGATCGTGACCTTGGCAAGCGCGGTGTTTATACGGTTTCGCTCACTTGCCGTCCACTGCGTTCAATTTCGGCGCGCGGGAGGCAAGGCTAGCGCGGGGCGCTCGCGTCGGGGTCGCGGCCGATTTCGTCCTCCTCCGCCTCTTGCGCCGTTTCGGCGGCCTCGCGCGCGGTCCGTCTTTTTTCGACCAGCCGCACGGAAAGGATCGAGATCTCGTAAAGGAGGATGATGGGGAGCGCGAGGCCGATCTGGCTGATGACGTCGGGCGGGGTGAGGACGGCGGCGACGATGAAGACGATCACCAGGGCGTATTTGCGTCTGCGGGCGAGGCCTTTCGCGGAGACGATGCCGACCCGGGCCAAGAGAGTGAGCAGGACGGGAAGCTGAAAGCACAAGCCGAAGGCGAAGATCAGCGTCATCACCAGGGAAAGGTACTCGCCCACCCTGGCTTCGAGCTCGACGGCCAGCTCGCCGGGGCCGCCCGGCGTCTCGAAAGCCAGGAAAAACTTCCAGGCGAGCGGGAAGATCAAGTAGTAGACGAGCGCCCCGCCGAGGAAGAACAGAATCGGGGTGACGATCAGATAAGGGAGAAACGCCCGCTTTTCATTCCGGTACAGGCCGGGCGCCACGAAAATCCAGAGCTGGCTGGCGATGAAGGGGAAGGACAAGAAGGCGCCCGCGAAGAAGGCCACCTTGACGTGCACGAAGAACTTCTCCGGAAGCCCCGTGAAGATCATCCTCCGCCCTTCTTGTTCGGCGAAGATGTCGGCCAGGGGCCTCACGAGGAAGGTGAAGATGTCCGCGGCGAAGAAGAAGCACGCGAGAAAACCGACGAACAGGGCGGCGACCGAATAGATGAGCCGGTTGCGCAACTCGATCAGATGATCGAGCAGCGGCATCTTCGTGTCCTCGGGGCTTTCGCTCACCGCTTTTGCCGGTTTAGGTCCCGTCCTTGGCGGGGGCGCCCTGGTCTTCCGTCACGGGGGCCTGGACCGCGGACGCGTCGCGATCTTCCGCCTGGGCGGCGGTCCCTGGCGCCGCTTTCCCGCCGGGCTTCGGCTTGGACCGGGATTCGTCGGCCGGGGGTTGGCTGGAATCCAGGGCCTGCTTCAACTCCCCGCCCGGGTCGATGGTCTTTTCGATTTCGCCCTCGATGTCGTAGTGGGTCGCCGATTCGATCTCTTTCTTGACCTCGTCGAGGCCCGATTCCTTGACCATGTCGTCGAGGCTCTCCTGCAACTCGCGCGCCATGGCGCGCGCCTTGCCGACCCACCGACCCATGGCGTGGATAACCCCGGGCAGATCCTTCGGTGCGATGAAGATGATCACCACGACCGCGATCACCGCCATTTCGATCCAGCCGATATCAAACATCGCGGCTCACAGGCTCAAATGAAGGCGCCGGAACCTGCTTTGAAGGCGTTTCAGTTCTTCGCCGGCTCGTCTTCCTCGACGCTGGACTTGGCGGCGGTTGCGGTTTCGTCTTCCAGGGACTTCTTGTCATCCCCCGCCTCCTCGTCCTTGATGCCGGCCTTGAAGTTTTTAATGCCCTTGGCGATGTCTCCCGCCACCTTGGGCAGCTTGCCCGCGCCGAAAATGATCAGCACGATCACCAGGATGAGGACGACCTGCCAGACACCGATACTCATGGTCCTAACTCCAAAATCAAAGGGCGGTCAGAAACTTAAGCGGATAATGGCAGAAAGCCACAGCCGCCGCAACGCCCTCACTGCCCCCTTTATTTGGGTCGTTTTATCGGAAAAACAAAGGTTCGGCTGCGGTCCAGTCTGACGTTTACGGTCTCGCCGTCCTTGGGCATGTACTGGCCCGGCACCCGCGAGTGGAAATGGAGATGATTGCCTGCAAAATCCCCGATGCAAAGATGAATGAAGCTCGCGCGGCGCAGCATCCGCGTGGTGATGATCCGGGCCTGGCTCGTCCCGTCTTCCCTGCCTTCACCGCCGTCCCCCCCCGCGGGACAAATCGGGTTGACGTGGATCGCCTCCGGGCGCATCAGGACCTCGACCGCCGTGCCGTCCGGGATCCCGGCCGCGGCGATGGGGCCGAAGGGACTCGCCACCGAGTTTCCTTCGACGACACCTTCGAGCCGATTGATGGAACTGAAGAATTTGGTGACGAATGCGTTGACGGGTTGACAGTAGAGTTCGCCCGGGGGGCCGACCTGGGCGATTCGCCCTTGC
>CBESNX010000088.1:0-6537 GCA_965531025.1 uncultured bacterium | reverse complement strand
GAAGAGACTGGCCAACTCGAGGACATGCTGATCAAGGTGGCCGAGGTTTACGACCGCGAGGTCGAGCGCACGGTCCAGCGCCTGCTGGATCTGCTCGTGCCGGCGCTCACCATTGGCCTCGGACTCCTGATTGCTGTTATCATAGCCTCCGTCCTGGTGGCTTTCCTCAGCGTCAACGAACTGGCATTCTGACTATGTATCAATAAGTTAATCGTATTTCTTGAACGACGACTTGAAAAGATGGTTTGATGCTTCGCCTGATACGCCGTTCCCATCGTCGAGCTTCAGGCTTCACCCTGCTCGAGCTGCTGGTGGTGCTGGCGATCCTGGGCTTGCTCGCGATCATTGCCGTGCCCCAGGTGCTGAAGTACCTGAGCGGCGCCAAGACCGACACCGCCGGCATTCAGATCACCCAGCTCGGCGCCACCCTCGACCTTTACCGCCTCGACGTCGGGCGGTATCCGACGCAGGAACACGGTCTGGAGGCTCTGCTGGAACGCCCCGCGGACGCGGAGAACTGGAACGGCCCCTACGTCAGGAAGCGGGACATGCTGAACGACCCGTGGGACAGAATGTTCATCTATCGTTACCCCGGCGAGCACGGCGAGTATGACCTGTTCTCGCTCGGCGCCGACGAGAAGGAAGGCGGCGAGGGCGAGGACACCGATGTCGTGAGCTGGTAGCCGCCATGTCCTCTCGCGGCTTCACCCTGGTCGAGCTTTTGGTGGTGCTGGCCGTGCTCACGCTGGTTATCGCCGTTGCCGCCCCCTTCTTCTCGAACGCGCTCCCCGGGATCGAACTCAAGGGCGCGGCGCGCGACGTGGCCGCCGGCCTCCGCTCCGCCCGAGGCCAGGCCGTCCGGAGTAACCGGGAGGCCGCCTTCACGCTGGACGTCGCCCAACGCCGCTTCGCCGTAAGCGGGCGGGACCAGGTCCGCGAGCTGCCCGACGAGCTCGACATTTCCTTTGTGACCGCCCGATCGGAACGGCTCGACGAGACGACCGGCGTCATTCGATTCTTCCCCGACGGAAGTTCCACGGGAGGGCGCGTCAGCCTGGCCCGTGGGGCGCGCAAATACCATGTCGACGTGGACTGGCTCACCGGCCGGATCTCGATCCGGGACTAGGGGCGCGCCCCGGAACGGGCGGACCCGCGGTTTCACCCTGATCGAGGTCGTGGTGGCGTTTGCCATCCTGGCCCTGGCGTTGGGGGTGTTGCTGCATGTGTTCTCGACGGGCCTCGACAACGCCCGCGTGTCCGAGGCCTACACCATGGCCACCCTGCTCGCCGAATCGAAGCTGGCGGCGGTCGGGATCGAGGAGCCGCTCGCCGAGGGAGAAACCGCGGGGCGGTTCGACGACCGTTTCCGCTGGCGGGTCGCCGTTCGGCCCCACGGGGAAAGTCCGTCGGACGAAGACGGTTCGGTGCGGGCCTATAACGTGATCGTCACCGTGTTTTGGGACAAGAGGGATGGGGAAAGATCGGTCTCGCTTTCCACCCTGCGCCTCGCGCCGCGGCGGTAGGGTCGGGCCGCGCGCCCACCCGCCGGGCCGGTCCGACCGCGGCCGGCGGGCCCGGGGGTTTACGCTGCTCGAGCTGCTCGTTGCGCTTGTCCTGTTCGGGCTCATCGCCGTGTTGCTGCTCGGGGGCTTGCGGTTCGGCACGCGGGCGTGGGAGGCCGGCGGGGCAAGGAACGAACGGGCCGCCGAGGTGCAGATGGCGCAGACCTTCGTCCGCCGGCAGCTGGGCGCGGCCCGTGCCGTCGTCCTCCCCCCGCAAGGTCGGACGTCGCCTTCCGTCGCTTTCGAGGGGACGCGCCGGGCGGTCAGCTTTGTCTCCGTCTCCGTGCTGGCGGCCCGCCTCGCCGCGGGCGGGCTCTATCGGCTTTCGTTTTACCTCTCGGGCGAGCCGGGACCGAAACGGCTGATGGTGTCATGGCGCTTGTTTGAGGCGGGCGCGGACGGCGGCGGGGTGCAACATGAAGCCGAGGAAATGATCTTGCTCGACCGTATCGAAGATGTTCAATTGTCCTACCTCGGCCGCAAAGAGGAAGACGAACCGCCCCAGTGGCGCGAGAGCTGGCAGGATGAGGCCCGTCTGCCCGCGTTGGTGCGGATGCGGGTCGAATTCGCCAAGGGCGACGGACGATACTGGCCGGAGCTTGTGGTCGCGCCGAGAATCGACCGGGACGCATGACGCGATCCTTGGTCCAACTCAAGGAGGTCTTGCAGATTTGTGCGCAGGTAAAGTCCCTTGTGAGCAAGCTCTGAGCAACCCGAGGATTCGGCGCTCGGGCTTCTTCGTTCCACGCCGCGGCGGCGGGGCGCGCCTCCGGGTGTGAACGCGACGCACGGGAGCTCTACGGTGATCCCATGGATGGCGTGTTGACGCGGCCGCATCGTCTTTTCGCCCTGTTTCTCGCATGGTGGTGTGGCGAGCTCGCCGCCCTCGTGCCGCGGCGGGCGCGCCGGCTGTTCCATCGCGGGGCGCGGATCCTCGTCCTCGAGCCATCCCGCGAAGAGGTCGTCCTGCGGCTCTTGCGAGGCGAGCGCTGCCGCGAGATCGGCCGCGTCGACCTTGAAGGCGAGGACGGGGCGGCCCAGGCGGCCGCCATTCGCGCGCTTACGAGGCGGGTCAACCTGAACAAGACCGAAATCGCGTTGCGCCTGCCGGCGGCGCAGGCGCTGCGCAGGACCTTGGACCTGCCCCGGTCGGCGGAGCCGGATTTGCGCCAGGCGCTGTTCTTTCAGATCGACCAGCAGACCCCGTTCACGCCACAGGAGGTCTACTTCGACTACCGGGTGACCGGGCGCCAGCCCGAGGCCAAGCGGTTGACCGTGGAGATGACGGTGGTTCCGCGCACGGTCGTCGGCGACGCGCTCGCGATGGCGGCCCGGTGGGGGCTCAGCCCCGCCATCGTCGACGTGGCCGGGGACGATGCGGGCGCGCCCCCTCTCCTCAACCTCCTCTCGGAGGCGGAGGATGCAACCGAGGCGAGGGGCCTCTCGCCGCTCAACGTGGCGCTGGCGGTCGTGGCCGCCGTCTTGGCCGTGGCGGCGGTTTCCATTCCGCTCGATCAAAGACGAACGACGGCCGAGACCTTGCTCGCCAGGGTGGCCGAGGTGAAGTCGGACGCCAGCCAAGCGATCCGGCTGCGCCAAGAGGTCGACCGGCTGCGAAAGGAGAGCCGTTATCTTGCCGAGGAGAAGCGAAAGACTTTGTCCGTTATTAAGATATTGGATGAGCTAACTCGGATAATGCCCGACAGTACTTGGATTTTTGATTTGAAAATCAGCGGCAGGGACATCCGGATTGGAGGCTATTCCTCGGCCGCGTCCCAGCTTGTCGGCCTGATCGACGACTCGCCGCTGTTTCGCACGCCGCGGTTCCGCGCCTCGGTCACCCAGGACCCGAGAAGCGGCCTTGAACGCTTCAATCTTTCGTTCGAGGTCGAAGAGAAAGGCGTGGATCGATGACCGCCCTTTCGCCCCTCGTCAGCCGGTCGCTCGCGGTGGCGATCCTCGTTGCGGCCCTTGCCGCCCTGTGGGTGCTCCTCGTCGCGCCCGTGACGGAGAAGTTCGAGGGCTACGGCCGGTCCATCAGCCATTCGCGGGAACTGCTGGTCCGGCACTTGCAAATCGCCGCCCAGCGCGCGCGACTGGAGACTGAGCTCGAGGAGCTGCGCCGGGCCCAGTCCTCGACGGGCCGGTTTCTCGAAGGCGGCGGCATCGAGCTCGTGGCGGCGGAGGCGCAGAACAAGGTCAAGAACCTGATCGACGCCAACGGCGCGACGTTGAAGAGCACCCAGATCCTGCCGGCGCAAGAGAAGGACAATTTCCGCAAGCTCACCATCAGGGTGACCATGTCGGCGGATACGGAGGCCCTGCAAAGAATCTTCCACGCCTTGGAGACGGCCAACCCTTATCTCTTCCTCGACAATATCGACATCCGTTCGCGAAGACGGCGGGCCCGGCGGGGGCGAAGCGTGAGCCAGGGCGAATTGCAGATTCGTTTCGATCTTTACGGTTACATGCGGATTGAGGGGTCATGAGAACCCGCGCGCGACGCAGCAGACGGCCGACCGTGTTGCTTCTTCTCCTCTGTCTCGGTCTGGGATACGCGGTCTACGCGGAGCTCGGGTCCGGCCCGGCCGATCCGGCCGACCTCACGGTAACCAAGGTCGCGCCCGAGCCCGCGGCGGTTCCGCCGGCGGAGCCCGCCTTCACCTTGCCGCCGCTCGGCGATTTCTCCGAGACCGTCGCCCGCCCGCTGTTCCTTCCTTCGCGCCGTCCCCTGGCGCCCGCCGAGGACGCGCCGGCCGAGGCGGGTGTGGTGCGTAACCTGTTTACCCTGATGGGCGTCATCATCTCCGCCGACGAGCGCGTGGCCCTCGTCAAGCGCCGCAAGACCGGCGAGGTGCTGCGGCTCATAGAAGGGCAGCGGGTCGACGGGTGGCTGGTGGAGGCGATCATGCCGGACCGCTTGGCGCTCAGCCACGGCGAGGAGACCGAGGAAGTGGTCCTCAAGGACGCGGCCCGCGCGCCACGGAAGAAAGGGCGAGGCGCGGACCGGCGCAAGGAACGAACGGCGAAGCCGCCGCCCGCGCCGACGCAAAATGTGCCGGCCGGGAAGACCGAAGGTCAATCCAAGCCATAATGCGCCGCCGCCCGCGGGGGCGCGGGATTCGGGCTTCGCAAACCGAACGCCCCGGCGACGCCCGCTCGGCCCGATTCGCGGCGCCGCGCTCTCATCCGGGATCGGGACTCATCGCGCGCCACGAGAGGGGGAAACCACGGCGGCACGGAACAGGGTCATTTGACCGCCAAGGGGGGTCCCAAGAAAAGAATTACGTGGGAACCCGTAAAACCCGTCCCAACAAGGTAATACTTTGTCGGGTCCCCAGTAGTAATTTCGGGGGACCCGTGCTTTGGCTCCCACATGAAGAGAGGGAGAATTATTGAACTTACATTGTTCCATGTGTATAAGGTATATAAGTATTTCTTTGTGCCTTGATGTGGGATTCTTTATTTTCCCGTCAGGGCTTCCCGTCGAAGGGGAGGGACGGTTTCGCAAGTGAGCACGTCGAGCCGACGGACATGAAGGGGGCCGAGGCGTAACCGGAGCCCCGCGGGGAGACGATTGGGGGTGTGCCGTCCGATGATCGAGCGTATGACCCGCCTTTTCTTCAGCCTGGGGATGGCCGTCTTGTTGACGGCCTGCGAGGACTTCAAGGTCGTCATAGAGCCCGACGAGCCGGCGGAACAGGTGGCCGAGGCGCCCGCCGCGGCGGCCGGGACCGGCGCGCCCGCCGTGGTCGAGGCCGGCCAGTTGGCCCCGCCGGCGGCCGGAGCGGCTCCGCGCGAGCCCGGCATCTATCCCGGAACCGGCCGGTTCATCAAGCGGCGCGCCGCCGCGAGGCCGCCCGTCGGGTTCACCGCCGAGGGCGACGTCACCCTGAACTTTGCCGACGCCGACGTCCGGGAAGTGGTCCGCACCATCCTCGGGGACATCCTGAAGGTCAACTACATCATCGATCCCAAGGTCGAGGGCACGATCACCGTTCAGACGAGCCGCCCGCTCGCGCGCTCCTTCCTGCTGTCGACGCTGGAGAGCATCCTGCGCGTCAACGGCGCGGTCCTGGTGCGGGAGGGCGAGGTTTACAGGGTCGTGCCCTGGAAGGGCGCCTTGACGGGGTCCGCGCCCCTCAGGCTGCGGGCCAGGCCCGGCGCGCGCGAACCGGGCTTCGGCGTCGAGATCGTGCCGCTCCGCTACATCGCCGCGGCCGAGATGGAGAAGATCCTCATCTCCTTCGCCCCCAAGGAAAGCATCCTGAAGGCCGATCCCGCGCGCAACCTCTTGATCCTTGCAGGCACCCGGGCGGAACGGGCGACCCTGCTCGATGCCATCGAGCTCTTCGACGTGGACTGGCTTTCGGGGATGTCGTTCGGCCTGTTCCCGCTGCAAAACGCCAACGTCAAGGACCTGGCGGGGGAGCTCGAAAAGGTCTTCGGCAAGGAAGGCGAGACGCCCTTGGGCGGCTTGGTGCGCTTCGTTCCCGTGGAAAGGCTCAACGCGGTCATGGTGATTTCGCCGCAGCCCGCGTACCTCGAGCAGGCGCGGGTCTGGGTCGAGCGGCTCGATCAAAGCGCGGATGCGACCAGCCCCAGGGTCTATGTCTATTACGTGCAGAACGGCCGCGCGGCCGACCTCGCCGCCGTGCTCAACGACATCTTCGGCGGCCGGCGGGCGCCCGAGGCGCCGGTGCGCCTCGCCCCGGGGCGCGAGCCGGTGACGCTGAGGGCCGAGGCGGTCGCGCCGCGCGCCCCGGCACGCAGGACCGTGCAAGGCATGGCGCCGGCGGGCGGGGCGCGCCAACCGGAACCGCGCGCCGCCCCTGCCCCGGCCGCGCCGCCGCCCGCGCCGGGCGAAGGCATCGCGCTCGCGGGCGAAGCCGAGATCCGCATCCTCGCGGACGAGGCGAACAACGCCCTCGTCATCCTGGCGACGCCCGCCGACTACAGGATGGTGGAAGCGGCG
>CBESNX010000087.1:0-6567 GCA_965531025.1 uncultured bacterium | reverse complement strand
CCGGGACCGGGTCCATACCTTCGTCTTCGGCACGCGGCTGACCAACATCACCCGCTATCTGCGTCACAAGGACGTTGACGTCGCGCTCGAGAAGGTGTCGCAGGCGGTCGAGGACTGGTCCGGCGGCACCCGCATCGGCGCTTGCGTCGGCGCCTTCAACCGCGACTGGTCGCGCCGCGTGCTGGGCCAGGGCGCCGTGGTGCTGCTGCTCTCCGACGGGCTCGACCGCGACGCGGCGGAGGGCCTGGAGAGCGGGATGGAGCGCCTGCACAAATCCTGCCGCCGCCTGATCTGGCTCAATCCGCTGTTGCGTTACGAGGGCTTCGAGCCAAAATCCATGGGGATCAAGGCGATCCTGCCCCATGTGGACGATTTGCGTCCCGTGCATGACCTGGAGAGCTTGCAGGACCTTACCGAGGCGCTGAGCTGGCAAGGTCCGCGCGAGGAGGAAGGCATGACGCAATGGCGCGAGGCGGCGGCATGAGCGGTCACGACGACGTTCTGCGGCAGGCGGCCGCCTGGACCAAGGAAGGCAAGGGCGTGGCGACCGCCACCGTGGTCACCACCTGGGGCTCGGCGCCGCGGCCCGTGGGCAGCCAGCTCGCGGTGGAGGAGGGCGGCGGTTTCGTCGGCTCGGTCTCCGGCGGCTGCATCGAAGGCGCGGTGGTGCGGGAAGCGCTGGAGGTGATGCAGGACGGCAAGCCGCGGCTCCTGGAGTTCGGCGTCAGCAACGCGGAGGCCTGGGAGGTGGGTCTCGCCTGCGGCGGCACGATGCAGATTTACGTCGAACCGTGGAACCGGAGTCCCTCGCGGCTCGACCTCCTGCACCGATTGTTGGCGGACCGTGCCGCCAAGCGCCCGGTGGTGCTCGCCACAAACTTAAAGTCTGGTGAGAGGAAACTTCTTTATCTGACTGAAAAAGATGCGGATTCTCAATTAATGAGTGGCGTGCGCACGGCCTTGCGGGAGGATAAGAGCGGCGCCGTCGAGGGGCCGGACGGGCGCATCTTCCTCAACGTCTTCAACCCGCCGCTGCGCATGATCATCGTCGGCGCGGTGCACATCACCCAGGCGCTGGCGCCGATGGCGAAGCTTACCGGTTACGAGGTGGTCGTGGTCGATCCGCGCCGCGCCTTCGCCACCGAGGAGCGCTTCCCCGGGCTCACCCTGCTTGACGCGTGGCCGGACGAAGCGATGGCGCGGCTCGAGCCCGACGGGCGCACCGCCGTCGTCACCCTGACCCATGATCCCAAGCTCGACGAACCGGCGCTTGCCGCGGCGCTGAAATCGGACGCCTTCTACGTCGGCTCGCTGGGCAGCAAAAAGACGCACGCGGCGCGGCTCGAGCGGCTGCGCGGAGAGGGCTTGAGCGAGGTCGAGCTCGCTCGCATCCACGGGCCGATCGGGCTTGCGATCGACGCCGAAACCCCGGCCGAGATCGCCGTCGCCGTGATGGCGCAGGTGACGCAGGCGTTGCACCAACCACGGAACCCTGAACCATGAAATTTGGCCGCATCCCGCTGAACGAGGCCGAGGGGGCCATTCTCGGCCACGGCGTCCCGTTGTTGTCCGGGAAGTCGTTCAAGAAGGGCCGCGTGCTCTCGGCGGAGGACATCGAGGCGCTGCGCGCCGGCGGCTACGCGGAGGTGGCCGCGGCGCGGTATGAGCCGGGCGACGTGCCCGAGGACGAGGCCGCTGCCGCCGTGGCGCAGGCCGCCGCCGGCGACGGCGTCAGGGTCAGCGCCGCCTTTACCGGGCGCTGCAACCTTTATGCCGAATTTCAAGGGCTCGCCGTGCTCGACACGGCGCGGCTCGAGCGGCTCAACCTGGTGGACGAGGCCATGACCGTCGCCACCGTCAGCCCGTTCGAGGCGGTGGAGCGGGACCAGATGCTGGTCACCGTCAAGGTCATTCCCTTCTCGGCGCCGAGGGAGGTCGTCGAAGCCTGCGTCGCAATCGCCGAGGAAGGCGGGCCGCTGCTGGGCGTCGCCCCGCTCGTGCCTCACGACGTCGGCGTGGTGCTGACCCGCGTCGCCGGCATGAAGGAGAGCATTCTCGACAAGACCATCGGCGCCCTCAATGCGCGGCTCGAGAGGCTCGGCAGCCGCATCGCCCGCGAGATTCGCTGCGCCCATCACGAGGACGAGGTGGCGGAGGCGGTGGCGGAGATGAAGGCCGAGGGCCTGAGCCCGATCCTGATCTTCGGCGCCTCCGCGATCGTGGACAGGCGCGACGTGGTGCCGGCGGCCATCGAGGCGGCGGGGGGCAGGGTCGACCATTTCGGCATGCCGGTGGACCCCGGCAACCTGCTGTTGCTGGGCCATCACGGGGGCACGCCGGTCATCGGCGTGCCCGGCTGCGGCCGGTCGCCGAAGCTCAACGGCTTCGACTGGGTGTTGCAACGCCTGCTCGCCCGCTTGCAGGTGAGCCCGGCCGACATCATGCGAATGGGCGCGGGCGGCCTGCTCAAGGAAATTGGCGGCCGGCCGCAGCCGCGCGAGGAGACCAAGGCCGCGGCGCCGCGCCTGCCGCGGGTCGCCGCCGTCGTGCTCGCCGCCGGCCAGTCCCGGCGCATGGGCCGGCGGAACAAGCTGCTCGCCAAGATCGACGGCGTGCCGATGGTGGCACGGGCGGTCGACGCGGCGCTGGCGAGCCAGGCCCATCCGGTGGTCGTGGTCACGGGCCACGAACGCGAGGCGGTCGAAGCGGCGCTGGAGGGTCGAGAGGTTGATTTTGTCCACAACCCGCGCTTCGTGGAAGGCCTGAGCGCCTCGCTCATCACCGGCACCGCCGCCCTGCCCGAGGACGTCGACGGCGCGCTCATCTGCCTCGCCGACATGCCGCGCGTGAAATGGCAGCATCTGGACAGGCTGATCGCCGCCTTCAACCCGGCCGAGGGCCGCGCCATTTGCGTGCCCACCTGCCATGGCAAGCGCGGCAATCCCGTGCTGTTCGCCGCGCGTTTCTTCCCGGAAATGCGCGCCGTCGCCGGCGATGTCGGCGCGAAGCACCTGATCGGCGCGTATGGCGATGAGCTTTGCGAGGTGGCGATCGACGATGAGGCCATCTTCGTCGACATCGACACGTCGGCGGCGCTGAAGGCGTCGAGCAGGTAACGCGGCGGGCGCCGATGGCTTGCGATGGGGCGGGCGCGGGGCCGGCAGGCCGGCGCGACGCATCTCAGGGCCCCGGGAGGGGCGATACCGGAGGGAATATGTACCGAGAAAACCGACTGAAGCAGCACTTCGCCGACGGCAGGAAGGCGCTCGGGTGCTGGCTCCAGATGTGCAGTCCGCTCGCGGCCGAGATCGTCGGGCAGGCCGGCTTCGACTGCGCCATCATCGACATCGAGCACGCCCCCGGCGACCTGTTGACGGCGATCTCCCAGTTGCAGGCCCTGTCGGCCTCGCCGACCACGGTCCTGATGCGGGTGCAGTGGAACGACCCGGTCTACATCAAGCGCGCGCTGGATGCGGGCGTGGAGGGGCTGATCATCCCTTACGTGAACACGGCCGAGGAGGCCCGCGCCGCCGTCGCCGCCTGCCTCTACCCGCCGGCCGGCATCCGCGGCGCCGCGTTGGCCGCGGTGCGCGCCGTGGACTACGGGAAGGCCCGGGCCGAGTATGTCCGCACCGTCAACGACAACCTGTTCATCATCCTGCAGATCGAGACGTTAAGCGCGGTGGACAACATCCCCGAGATCGCCGCCGTCGAAGGCGTCGACATGCTGTTCATCGGCCCCACCGATCTCTCCGCCGACATGGGCAGGCTGGGCCGGGCCGACGACCCGGAACTCGCCGCCGTCATCGCCCGGGCGGTGAGCGCGGTCAAGGACGGCGGCAGGCTGCTGGGCACCATCGGTTACGCCGGCGAGAACCTGGAGGAGATGTTCGCCCGGGGCTACGACCTGGTGATCGGCGCTTCCGACGTGGTGCTGCTGCGCGAGGGGGCGGCCGCCAAGGTGAGCGCTTTCGCGGCTCTCGCCAAACCTTGAGCGCGCGCGGGCCTTTGCGCCTCCGGCCCAGCGCGTCCCTGATCTGGAAGTTCCGCATGCGCGGCCTCGGAAACAGGGGGGTGTAGAGGGCCTGGGCGTCACGCCGAGGTGCGCAGTCACGCGCACCGGATTCTCCCATCTTCGCGGGGCTCGGTGATAGGGTCGCAGGATCGGTAAGCGGATACGCCGCTGCCGGAGACCGTTAGGGAGGTCGTCATGCCACTCAAGCTTGGAAACATCGAACTCTATGTCGGACCCCGGCAAGTCGGGGCGCCGGACTGCCCCGGCCGGCTCGAGAAGCTGCTCACCCATCCGGTCGAGGGGATCGAGAACCATGCCGAGACGATTCGGCTTCCGACCGAGGAAAGGCGCGCCATCAAGGTCTACATGAACGTCGAGGAAATTTAGGGCCATGGCCTACCAACCGATCGAGAATTACGCGATGATCGGGGACATGCACACGGTCGCCCTGGTCGGCATAAACGGGTCGATCGACTGGCTGTGCATTCCCCACTTCGATTCGCCTTCCGTGTTCGCCGCCATACTCGACCACGAAAAGGGCGGGCGGTTCAGCATGGCGCCGCTAAGCGATGACATCACGTGCAAGCAGTTCTACTGGCCCGAAACGAATGTTCTGGTCACGCGCTTCCTCGCCTCCCATGGCGCCGCGGAGATCACCGACTTCATGCCGGTCGGAAACGCCTCGTCGAACGGCCGGCGCCACCATCAACTGATCCGTCGGGTGGTTGGGGTTCGCGGCGCCATCACGTTTCGCATGGAGTGTTGTCCGGCCTTCGACTTTGCGCGGAAGAAACACGAGACAAAGATCACCGACGGCGGGGCCGTGTTTCGATCGGAAGCCCTGATGCTCGGCCTGGCGACCAAAGTGCCGCTGCGGAGATTCGGTGAGGGCGTGAGCGCCGAGTTCACCCTCGAGGAGGGCCAGACGGCCGTCTTCGTGTTGCGCGAGGCCGCCTCGGAATCCGAGTGCGTGACCTGCTTCACCAAAGCCGAGGCCAACGCCCTGTCCCGGGAGACCGTGGCCTACTGGCGGCGATGGTTGTCGCAGTGCACGTACACGGGACGTTGGCGCGAGATGGTGCATCGCTCGGCGCTGGCGCTCAAGCTGCTCACCTTCGAGCCGACCGGCGCGATCGTCGCGGCGCCGACCTGCAGCCTTCCGGAAGGCATCGGCGGCGAGCGCAACTGGGACTATCGCTACAGCTGGATTCGCGACTCGGCTTTCACCATTTACGCCCTCCTGCGCATCGGCTTCACCGAGGCAGCCGCGCGGTTCATGGATTTCCTTGAACAGCGCTGCGGCGAACCAAACCCCGAGGCGCCGCTGCAGATCATGTACGGCATCGACGGCCGCCATGAGCTCACCGAAGAAATCCTCGACCACCTGGACGGTTACAAGGGCTCGCGCCCGGTGCGCGTCGGCAACGCCGCGTACAACCAGCTCCAGCTCGACATCTACGGCGAGCTGATGGACGCGGTCTACCTCTACAACAAGCACGGCGCCCCCATCTCCTACGATCTCTGGACCTGGCTGCGCCGGCTGGTCGACTGGGTCTGCGACAACTGGGGCCGTGAGGATGAAGGCGTGTGGGAGGTGCGCGGCGGACAGCAGCACTTCGTGTACTCCAAGCTCATGTGCTGGGTCGCCCTGGACCGCGGCCTGCGCCTGGCCCAGAAGCGATCCTTCCCCGCCGACCGCGAGCGGTGGTTGAAGGTCCGCGACCAGATCTACGAGGAGATCATGGAGAAGGGCTGGAGCGAGACACGCAAAGCGTTCGTCCAGCACTACGGCAGCGACTCACTGGATGCGGCGAACTTGATGATGCCGCTGACCTTTTTCGTTGCACCGAACGACCCGCGGATGCTCAAGACCCTGGACGCCACGCTTCGGCGGCCGGAACAGGGCGGGCTTGTCTCCAACAGCCTGGTCTACCGCTACAACATCGGGGAAACGGCGGACGGGCTCAGCGGTGAGGAGGGCACGTTCAACATCTGCACCTTCTGGCTGGTCGAGGCCCTGACCAGGGCCGGACGCTTCGATAACGCCCGGCTCGAGGAGGCCCGGATGATGTTCGAGCGCATACTGGGCTTCGCCAATCATGTCGGGTTGTACGCCGAGGAAACCGGGCATAGTGGAGAGGCGCTCGGCAACTTCCCCCAGGCGTTCACGCATCTCGCCTTGATCAGCGCGGCGTTCAACCTCGACCGCGCGCTTGGGGCCGGGCGTTAGCCATGACCATGTCCGTCGCGGTCGGCGTAAGTCGAAAGCCTTACAAGGACTGGGACGCGTGGTGGATCGAGCGCGGTGCGCTCGCGCTCGTCCTCGTCCCGCAGGTGGGCGGCCGCATCATGGGCATGATATGGCGAGGTCGGGATCTGGCATTCACCAATGCCGAACTCGAAGGGCGGGTGGAGAACGTTGCTGCCGTCGACGACGTCCGCGCCCGCAAGCGGGAGCTGGGTTTCTTGCTTTGGGGCGGCGACAAAACCTGGCTTGCGCCCCAGGGCCGATGGACCGAAAACGTGCCGTTCATCGACCTGGACAGTGGCGC
>CBESNX010000086.1:0-6573 GCA_965531025.1 uncultured bacterium | reverse complement strand
GGGCAAGGCGCCGACGAAGCCGTCGACCGGCTGGCCGTCCCTGACGGCATAGACGGCCGGGATCGACTGGATACGCATCTCCTGGGCGAGGTCCTGGTTCTCGTCGATATTGACCTTCACCAGCCGCACGGCGCCGCCCGCCTCCCGCACGGCCTTCTCGAGCGCCGGACCGAGCTGCTTGCAAGGGCCGCACCACGGGGCCCAGAAATCGACGATCACCGGCACCTCCTTCGAGGCCTCGATCACGTCGGTCATGAAGGCGGCCGTGCTGCTCTCCTTGACGGCGGCGGCCTGTTCCTGCTCCGCTCCGCCGCCTATGATGGGTTCCATGCTCTTCTCACCCTGCGGTTCCATTTCATTTTCATGATAACTTGGCGCTTTCGCGCCGCTCCCGCAAGCCCGAAGGGCCGCCGCGGCGAGCCGTGGCCGCTAGGGGCGGGCGGCGGCCATGATCAACCCGAAATCGACGATGACGGGCTCATGGCCGCACGCGGCGATGAAGGCCAGCAGGTCCTTGCGCTTGATCGTCGTCGTCGCCTCGTTGGTCAGGGGATGATAGTTGACGAGATCGAGCGCCATCATTTCCTTATCCAGCACGACCTTGACCCTTAAGGATGCGTCGTTGATCAGGGCGAAGGGGGTGACCGCGCCGGGAGGCACGCCCAAAACCTCCATCAGGAGTGCGGGCTTGCCGAAGGAGAGCGCCCCCGCGCCGAGGCGCCGCGCCAGGGCCTTGAGGTCGAGCTTGCGGTCCTCGAGCGTCACCACCAGCCACAACCCGCCCTTTTTAGCCTTGAGAAACAGGCTCTTGCAATGGCCGCCCGGGATCAGCCCCCTGAGACGCTTGCTTTCATCGACGGTGAACAGCGGCTCGTGGTGATGGGTTTGGGTTTCGATCCCCAGCGCTTCGAGCCGCGCGAACAGCTCCTCCGGGGTCGCGGGGCGGACGCTGCGCTGGATCTCCTGGTTTGGCATGGCCCATAGCATAACGGAGCCTTCCGCCATCTCAATGGCGCAGTATATGCAGTATATGCAGTATATGCAGTATATAAGGGGCTGGTCAGGCGAAGGCGCGACGTGGCGCTTGCTTTCGCATTTGCTTGATTTATGATCTGCCGCCTTCGGGAGGCCGTCGAGCGGCTTGAGCGGGCGTAGCTCAGGGGTAGAGCACAACCTTGCCAAGGTTGGGGTCGTGGGTTCGAATCCCATCGCCCGCTCCAGTTCCTCCTTCACCAACCCTTGAAGATTCTCGGATTATTCGCCGAAAGCGGAAGCTCGTCCGCTCATGGGCGCGGCACCGATCGAGGCCGGGAAAAGGCCACAAGCGGCCGCGGCCTTGTCGATGGCGTCCCGCTGACCGGGCGGGTTGTGGTGATTGAAGAAATATTGACCTAAGTTTAGGTTCCGTTGCCTTGCCATGTTTGGCACCCTGGTGCCCGGGGCCCCGGCCCGGTCTGCGATGGTTCGGGAAACTCTGCTTCTTAACAGGGGACGGCATCGGGATCGGGCGCGCAACGCGGCCCCCCGGCACCGGCCGGCCACTGGCGGTCGGCGGCCGGTCGCAACCGGAGAACGGTGAATGACACCCAGGCCTGAAAAACTGAAGGCCGAGCTGATCGAAAAGCTCGCCGGGCTTGCGCGCAAGAAGCTCGACCGGAACGAGGCCGCGATGGCCGAGCGCTTTGTCCGCGCCTGTTACGCCCGCGTCTCTCCCGGCGAGATCCTGGACCGGGCGCCGGACGACCTTCTCAGCGCCGCGCTCGCGCTGTTGCGCTTCGGCGCCGCGCGGAAGGTGGGCAAGGCGAAGGTCCGGGTCTACAACCCGCGCTTTGAGGAGCACGGCTGGACGTCGCCCCACACGGTGGTCGAGATCGTCAACGACGACATGCCGTTCCTCGTCGACTCCGTGACCGCGGACCTCAACGATCACGCGCTCGCCGTCCATGCCGTGATGCACCCCGTCGTCCGGGTCAAACGGGACCGCAAGGGCGGGCTCGTCGCGATCGTGGACCGGGAGGCCGAGGGTGCCGAGGGCCGCAACGAATCCTTCATGCACCTCGAGGTCGACAGGCAGTCCTCGGCGCGCGAGATGGGGAAGATCCGCAAGAGCCTCGAAGCGGTGCTCCGGGACGTGCGCGTTGCCGTCGAGGACTGGCAGCCCATGCGGGCCAAACTGGCCCAAGTTCTCGAGGAGTTCGAGAACGCGCCCTTGACCGTGCCCGAAGAGGACGCGGAGGAAGCCAAGGATTTCCTGCGCTGGATCGACGACAACCAGTTCACCTTTCTCGGCTATCGCGAGTACGAAGTGACCGGAGAGGACAAGCGGACCACCGGCACCATCGTCGAAGGATCGGGCCTGGGCATCCTGAGGGATCCCGGGTTCACCGTCTTCGAAACCGCGGGCGACCCATCCGCCCTGCCGCCCGATGTGCGCCAATTCATCCGCGAGCCGAGGCTGGTGCTGATCTCCAAGGCCAACCGCAAGGCCACCGTGCACCGCCCCGTCCACATGGACTCGATCGGCGTCAAGAAGTTCGACGCGAAAGGCAAGGTCGTCGGCGGCCATGGCTTCGTCGGCCTGTTCACTTCGCAGGCCTACAACCTCAGCCCCCGCTTCATACCGGTACTCAGGCAAAAGGTCGAGCGCACGGTGGCGCGCGCCGGGTTCGACCCGGTGAGCCACGACGGCAAGGCGCTTCTCCACATCCTCGAGACCTTTCCCCGGGACGAGCTGTTCCAGATCTCCGAGGACGAGCTTTTTGAGATCGGCTTCGGCATCCTGCGCTTGCAGGAGCGCCCGCGCATCGCCCTCTTCGTGCGCCAGGACACCTTCGAGCGGTTCGCCTCCTGCCTCGTCTACGTGCCGCGGGAGCGCTACAACAGCGAACTCAGGCAGCGCATCGGGGCCATCCTCGGCGAGGAATTCGACGGCACCATCTCGGCGTTTTACACCCAGATTGGTGAGTCCCCGCTCGCCCGCGTGCACTTCATCGTCAAGACCACGCCCGGCAAGCTGCCCGATTACGAGGTGCCAAAGATCGAGTCGCGCCTGGTTTTGGCGGCGCGCTCGTGGAGCGACGAGCTGCGCGACGCCTTGGTTGACAACAAGGGCGAGGACCGGGGGCTGGCGCTGTTCCACCGTTACGCCGAGGCGTTTACCGCGGCTTACCGCGAGAACATCAGCGCCCGGGACGCGGTCTTCGAGATCGACAAGATCGAGGGCGTGCTGAAGACCCGGGTGTTTGGCATGAACCTCTATCGTCCCCTCGAGGACCCGCAAAACAGGGTGCGTTTCAAGATCTTTCACCATGAAAACCCGGTGCCGCTATCCGACGTGCTTCCGATGCTCGAGAACACGGGCCTGAAGGTGCTGGACGAGATCCCTTACAGGGTGCGGCCCGAAGGGGGCGAAAATGGAAACGGCGACGGGCCGACAGTCTGGATCCACGATTTCGGCATGGTCGCGAAGGGCGCAATCGAGGTCGACCTCGACCGTGTGAAACAGAAATTCGAGGATGCCTTCGCGCGCGTCTGGGACGGCGAGGTCGAGGACGACGGTTTCAACCGCTTGGTGCTGGCCGCGGGTTTGAGCTGGCGCGAGGTCGTGATGCTGCGCGCCTACTGCAAGTATCTGCGCCAGGCCGCGATCCCCTTCAGCCAGGCCTATATGCAGGAGACGCTGGCCAGCAATCCGCGTTTCGCGCGGCTGCTGGTCGATCTGTTCGCGGCCCGCTTCGATCCTTGGCGCCGCGATGGCGCCGCAAGCCGCGCGGCGGCCCTCGTGGCCAGGTTCGAGAAGGCTTTGGATAAGGTCGCCAGTCTCGACGAGGACCGCATCTTGAGGCGTTTCCTCAACCTCGTGCTGGCCACCGTTCGCACCAATTACTTCCAGACCACCGAGGCCGGCGCGCCCAAGCCGTATGTTTCGTTCAAGTTCGACAGCCGAAAGATCGACAGACTGCCGTTGCCCCGCCCGATGGCGGAGATCTTCGTCTACTCTCCGCGCACCGAGGGGGTGCACCTGCGCGGCGGCAAGGTCGCGCGCGGCGGCATCCGCTGGTCCGACCGCCGCGAGGATTTCCGCACCGAAATCCTGCGGCTGATGAAGGCGCAGACGGTGAAGAACCCGGTCATCGTGCCGGTGGGCGCCAAGGGCGGCTTCGTCGTCAAGCGTCCCCCCGCCGAAGGCGGCGGCAAGGCGCTCATGGATGAAGGGGTCGCCTGCTATCGAACCTTGATGCGCGGCATGCTCGACGTCACCGACAACCTTGCCGGCGGCGAGGTGGCGGCGCCGAGCGACGTGGTGCGCCATGACGGCGATGACCCTTACCTTGTGGTCGCCGCGGACAAGGGCACGGCAACCTTTTCCGACATCGCCAACGATATTGCCCGCGAGTACGGCTTCTGGCTGGACGACGCCTTCGCCTCCGGGGGCTCGGCCGGGTACGACCACAAGAAGATGGGGATCACGGCGCGGGGCGCCTGGGAAGCGGTCAAGCGCCACTTCCGCGAAATCGGCGTCGACATTCAGAACACCGGCTTCACCGTCGCCGGTGTGGGCTCGATGGCGGGAGACGTGTTCGGCAACGCCATGCTGCTCTCGGACCACATCAAGCTTGTCGCCGCCTTCAGTCAGTCGCACATCTTCATCGACCCCGACCCCGACCCGGCCGCAAGCTTTCGGGAGCGCAAACGCCTGTTCGAGATGCCCCGCTCGGCATGGAGCGACTACAGCCCCAAGCTGATCTCGAAAGGCGGCGGCGTTTTCGAGCGCAAGGCCAAGTCGATCACGCTCGCCCGTGAGATCAAGAAGCTTCTGGACGTGTCCCAAGACGCCCTCACCCCGAACGAGGTGATCCAGGCCATATTGACCGCCAAGGTGGATCTGTTGTGGTTCGGCGGCATCGGCACGTTCGTCAAAGCAAGCGCCGAGGCCCACACTGAGGCCGGCGATCGCGCCAACGACGCGGTGCGCGTCGACGCCGGGAATTTGCGCTGCCGGGTCATCGGCGAGGGGGCCAATCTCGCGATCACCCAGCAGGGGCGCGTCGAAATTGCGCGCGCCGGCGGCAGGCTCAATACCGACGCCGTCGACAATTCCGCGGGCGTGGATTGCTCGGACCACGAGGTCAACATCAAGACCCTGCTCGGCGAGGTCATGCGCGCCGGGACGTTGACCATGAAGCGGCGCGACGGTCTGCTCGAGGAGATGACCGACGAGGTCGCGGCCCTCGTGCTCCGGGACAATTATCTGCAGACCCAGGCCTTGACCGTCGCCGAGGCTCAGGGGGTCGATCTTCTGGACGCCCAGGCCCGCTTGATACGAAGCCTGGAGCGCGAGGGCAGGCTGGACCGCGATCTCGAGAAACTGCCGGACGAGGAGGGCTTGGGCGAACTGATGGCCGCGAAACGGGGCCTCACCCGGCCCGAAAGCGCGGTATTGCTCGCTTACGCCAAGCTCTCGCTCTACGACGAGCTGCTGGAATCCGACCTTCCCGACGAAGAGCTCCTGATCGGGGACCTCGAGCGCTATTTCCCGGCCCCGCTGCGCGAAAAGTACCGGAAATTCATCGCCCGGCACCGGCTGCGCCGCGAGATCATCGCCACCCATGCGACCAACAGCATGGTGAACCGGCTGGGCGGCACCTTCGTCAACGAGATGAAGGAAAGGACCGGCCTGCCCGCGAGCGAGATCGCCCGCGCCTATGCCGTCACCCGGGGGGCGTTCGGCCTGCGCGAACTGTGGTCGGCGATCGAGGCGCTCGACAATGTGGTGAGCGCCCAGGCGCAGACCGGGATGCTGCTCGAGGCCGGCCGGCTGGTTGAACGGTGCACGCTGTGGTTCCTGCAAAACGGCCGTCATCCCCTGGACGTCGCCGGGACCATCGGCGAGTTCCGGCCGGGCATCGAGGGCTTGCGCGCGTGCCTCGCGGACGTGGTCTCATCGGACGACCTCGCGGCCCTGAGGCGGCGCGCGAAGCGTTACACCAAACAGGGGGTTCCCGAGGATCTCGCCCGGCGGGTGGCGAGCCTCGACATCCTGGTTTCGGCCTGTGACATCGTGCGCATCGCCGCGGCCGGCAAGAGGGCGGTCATGGATGTCGCGCGGACCTATTTCGCCCTCGGAAGGAGGTTCGGCATGGACTGGCTGCGCACCGCCGCCGGGCGGCTGAGCGCGGAGACTCACTGGCAGAGAGAGGCAGTCACCGCCATCGTGGACGAGCTTTTCACCCTCCAGTACGAGCTCACCACCAAGGTTCTCGATGCCGCTGGTGCGACCACGGCGGCCGAGGCGGCCATCGACGCCTGGATCGGGGCGCACCCGGCCCGTGTCGATCGCACCGAGCGGCTTCTTGGCGAACTCGAAACCTCGGGCACTCCGGATCTCGCCATGCTGGCGGTCGCCAACCGTCAGCTCCGCTTCCTGATATCCGGTTAGCATCTCCCGGCGGGCGGGTTAGAGTGCTGAGCGGCACGGCGGCCCGTCCGCCGCAGACGGTTTCTTCGTAAACGTTCCGGGTCCGAGAGGTCATGCCGGCGATGGCTGAAAGCAAGGTTTCATCCGAGGCAATG
>CBESNX010000085.1:0-6658 GCA_965531025.1 uncultured bacterium | reverse complement strand
GGAAAACCGATTTGCCGCCATCAAATTGATTCAATTTGGTCGGATAGCGCTCTAGGCCCACGCCGGCGAGAGCATCGCCGGCAGAAGAGCGTACGCGACACCGATCCCCATTCGGCGCATGGCCATGTATCCAAATTCCGGGCCGCGGCGCGATTCACGCGCGTGCTTCAGCCGCTCCCGGCTCGTTGCGCAACTCCGCGGCGGCCTGGCGGACAACCTGGACGGCGGCATACACCGCGAGCGTCGCCATGATCGAGGCGACGGCGAGGTCCGGCCACGCCGTGCCGGTCGCGAATACGCCGCTCGCCGCCGCCAGCACGGCCAGGTTGCCGATGGCGTCGTTGCGGCTGCACAGCCACACCGAGCGCCTGTTACTGTCGCCGCCCCGGTATCGGAAAAGAAGCAAGGCGCCGAGCACGTTGGCAAGCAGTGCCAGCGCCCCCACCGACCCCATCACCAGGGCGTCGGGCACCCCCAGGAAGACCGCGTTGTGCACCGTGGCGCCGAGCACCCACAGACCGAACAGGGCCATCGACGCGCCCTTGATCAGCGCCGCCCTCGCCCGCCAGCGGATCGCCATGCCCAGCACGAAGAGGCTGATGCCGTAATTCGCCGCATCGCCCAGGAAGTCCAGCGCATCCGCCTGCAAGGCGACCGAGCCAGCGCCAAGCCCCGCGCCCGCCTCGATCAGGAACATGGCGGCGTTGATCGCGAGCACCGCCCACAGCACGCGGCGATAGGAGGCCTTGGCTCGCGCCGCGGCCCCATGGCACGCCTGGTCCGGCCCGGCCATTCACATGTCCCCGGTTTCGGAGACGGGCTCGCCGACGTGGTGCGCCATGTCGGTCAGCATGGAGCTGATGTGCTGGTCCGCCGCGGAATAGAAGACCTGCTTGCCGCGGCGTTCCGCCTTCAGGATCCGGGCCGCGCGCAACAGACGCAGGTGATGGCTGACGAGGGATTGGGACGCGCCCAGCCGCTCGACCAGATCACCGACGTTCACCGGCTTGTCGAGGCATGCGAAGATGATGCTGAGCCGGGTGGCGTCCCCCATGAGGCGGAACATCTCGGCCAATTCGACGGCCTGGTCTTCGGTTAGCATCGCTCGAGATCACCGAATTGAATGAAAAATATGAACATATGTTCATACCTTATTTTTTTATTCTCTGTCAAGGGCATTGGGGCCGGGTTCCCGGGCTCTTCCCACGCCCGCGCCACACCGTCCGGACTGCCCTGAAAATGGAGTGATAATCCGCAAGAATCGGGTGGCCGGGCGATCCCCTCGCGCGTAGCGTCGCTTCCTTGAAGGTACGAGGGAGAGATGCGATGATGAAAGAGCCGATCCCAGCCACGACAGGCGCCTGCTTGCGCGTCGGCCTCGCGGCGGCCGCGCAGGCGACGGCCAGGGGCGCGTCGCGGCTCGCGGAGTTGCTGTTCGAGTGGCGCGAGCGGGCGTGGCAACGCCAGGCGCTCGGCAAGCTCAGCGACCACATGCTGCGCGATATCGGCATCAGCCGGGTCGACGCCGAGTGCGAGGCCAGCAAGCCGTTCTGGCGGCCCTGAGCCGGGGTAGAGCGATGGATTTACACGCGAAACCTGCCGCGCCGCCGCTCGCCGCCGGGGGCGGAGATGCCCGCCTTTCTCGCGCGCGCGATTACGCGCGGATTGCGAACGCGCTGGATTATGTCTCAGCGCACCACTTCGAGCAGCCGGAGCTGGCGGCCATCGCCGCGGAGGTCGGGCTCAGCGAATACCACTTCCAGCGCCTGTTCACCCGCTGGGCCGGGGTCAGCCCGAAGAAATTCCTGCAGTACGTCACGCTGGAGCATGCCAAGCGCAGCCTCGAGGCCGCCGCGAGCGTGCTCGATGCGGCCTACGACGCGGGCCTCTCGGGACCGGGCCGGCTGCACGACCTGTTCGTGACCTGCGAGGCCGTGACGCCGGGCGAGTACAAGACGCGCGGCGCCGGCCTCACCTTGCGCTATGGCTTCCATGCGAGCCCCTTCGGGGAGTGTCTGCTGCTGCTGAGCGAGCGGGGCGTCTCAGGCCTCTCCTTCGTCGTCGACGATGACCGCGAGGCCGCGCTCGCGGAGCAGACCGCGGGCTGGGAGGCCGCCCGCCTCGAAGCCGACCCGGAAGCCACCGCGCCTCTCATCGAGCGGGTCTTCGGCCGCACCGGCGGCGCGCCGGCAACGGGACCGCCGCTCAAACTGCTTTTGCGCGGCACCCGCTTCCAGGTCAAGGTGTGGGAGGCGCTGTTGCGCGTGCCGCCGGGCGCGCTCACGACGTATGATCGGATCGCCGAGCGCATCGGCAGCGGCAAGGGCGCGGCGCAGGCCATCGGCCGCGCCTTAGGCGCCAACCCGATCGGCTACCTGATCCCCTGCCACCGGGTGATCCGCGCCTCGGGGGTGATCGGCGGCTACCGCTGGGGCCGCACCCGCAAGATGGCGCTGATCGGCTGGGAGGCGGCGCGCGCCGAGGCCTCCGGCGCGGCCGCCTAGCGGCCCGCGATCCTATACCGCGCGCGTTCTTGACACCTGCCGGTGATGATGTGCCTTGATTCAGGGTCACCGAACAGGACCGACGCCGGAGCGAGGCATCGATGGCTGAACCGTCCAGGGACCAGTTCGCCGGCAGCCTCGTCGGCCAGTGCCTCGGCGACGCGCTGGGCTTCGTGGTCGAGGGCCACCCGCCCGAAGCCTGCCGGGCCTATGTCGACGATATTCTGAGGCCGGGCCGTGCCGGCGAGGTTGGGCGTGCCCCTTTCGCTTTCGGCCAGTACACCGATGATTCCCAGCTTGCCCGCGAGCTGATCGAAAGTTACGTGGCCGCGGCGGGTTTCGATCCGGCCGATTACGCCCGGCGCATCGCCGCCATATTCACGGAAGGGCGGATCGTCGGGCGCGGGCGGGCGACCGAAGCGGCGGCGCTGCGACTCGCCGAGGGCGTGCCCTGGGATCGGGCCGGCACGCCGCCGCCCAATGCCGGCAACGGCAGCGCCATGCGGGCGGGCCCCGTGGGCTGCATGTTCTGGAACGACGCGGGCGCCTTGATCCAGGCCGCGCGCGACCAGGGCCGCATCACCCACGCCGATCCGCGCTGCGCCGCCGGCGCCATCGCCATCGCCGGCGCCGTCGCGCTCGCACTCCGCGGGGGGGCCGTCGACGCGCCGCATTTCATTGCCCGGCTCGCCGATTGGTCGGCAACGGCGGACGCGTCGTTCGCAACCGAGCTTCGCGGGCTCGAATCCCGGCTTGCGCTCAGCCCGGAAGAGGCGGGCCCCGTGATCGCGAAAGCCGGCCTTCAGCCGGGCTTTTCCGACCGCTGGGAAGGCATCTCTCCCTTCGTGACCTCGAGTGTGCTCTGGAGCCTCTACAGCTTCCTGCGATCGCCGAACGATTACTGGGAAACAATCTTGACCGCCATCGCCGTCGGCGGCGACGTCGACACCACCGCCGCCATGGCCGGCGCGATCAGCGGCGCTTACCTGGGGCTTGGCGCCGTGCCCGGGGACCTCGCCCAAAGCCTCAACGATCGGGGCCGCTGGGGCCGCGACGAGCTCGTCGGCCTCGCCCATCGTTTGTTCGAGGTCCAGGCCGGGCTGTAAAGCGTCCTCTTTGACGATTATTGTTAATGGGATTCCTAAAGATGCCTTAAAATGGCGCCGCGCGCCGGCTGCACCGACAAACGCGCCGCCCGGTCATGGGTTTTGCCGCGCCGCGCAACGATCGACCGGATATGAACCCAGGATGAAGGCGAGACACCCGATCCCCTGTCAACCCGCGAATCCGGACTGCGAAGCACCATGACCCCACGCCCACCCCGCGCCTCCAAGGCCTACAAAAACAAGGCATTCATGGAGAGCTCCGATGCCCGCGCGCTGCGCATCCTGGCCGAGTATCTGGAGCCGGAAAAACGGTTCGAGGAGCTCGAGGTCAAGGACACCATCGTCTTCTTCGGCTCGTCGCGCATCGTCCCCCGCGAGGTCGCCGCCAACGAGCTCGAGGCCGCCAAGGCGGGCAAGGGCGATCTCGAGATGGCGCGAATGCGCTTCCTCATGTCGCGCTATTACGAGGACACCCGCGAGCTCGCCAGGCGGCTCACGCTGTGGTCCAAGGGCCTGAAGGACAAGGGGCGGCGCTTCGTCATCTGTTCCGGCGGCGGCCCGGGGATCATGGAGGCGGCCAACCGCGGCGCCTCGGAGGCCAAGGGGGTCAACATCGGCCTCAACATCTCGGTGCCCTTCGAGCAACATCCCAACGCCTACATCACCCGGAACCTGAGCTTCGAGTTCCATTACTTCTTCATGCGCAAGTTCTGGTTCGCCTACTTTGCCAAGCTCCTGATCGCCATGCCGGGGGGGTTCGGGACCATGGATGAGCTGATGGAGATTCTGACCCTCGCCCAGACCTTCAAGATGAAGAAACGCCTGCCCATCGTGCTTTACGGCTCCGAGTACTGGGACGAGGTGCTCGATCTCGACGCCATGGTCAAGTTCGACGCCATCGAACGGCGTGATCTGGACCTCGTGTTCCGCACCGATTCGGTGGACGAGGCTTATGAGTTCATCACCGCCGACCTCACCAAACACGCCCTCGCCCAGCCGGGCGCGATGCTGTAGGCAGTGGGACAATGGCCGGGCGGTTATCGAGCGCCGCGAAAGACGGTTCCTCATGGCCCGCCGCACGCGGGGCTTTGCCGTGTCCGTGGCAAGTGCCACTATGGAGCGCCGCCAAGCGACATGGAGTCCGTTCCAAAGCAACAGCGAAGCTGCGGTACGATGGCGGACGAGCATCGGTCGGCGGGTGACGATGGGCCTGCCTGCCGGGAACGCCGGCGGGCGAGTGGCGGACGAAGCGCTATGAAGGGCGAAGCATTTCGCGTCATCGTAAGCGGGCGCGGCAAGTTGCGCTTGCTCGGCGCGGCCGCTGCCCTGTCGCTCGCCGGCGGGCTCGCAAATGAGCGCGGAATTCCTGATCGAGGCCACGGGCTTGCCCGCGCCCTGATGTCTTGCGACGCGGTCGGTTCGAGCAGGCGCGCATGGTGACGATCCGGAAAGCGATGGTAAGCGATGCGGCGGCAATCGCGGGGGTCTATGTCGAGACCTGGCGGGACACCTATGCCGGCATTATTCCGGATCGGGCCCTCGTTGAGATGTCCCGCCGCCGCCACGCCACGATCTGGGCGCAGGACCTTGGCAACGGCCTCAAGGGGCAGAGGGTCGTGGTCGCCGAGGACGCGCTTGCCGGCGTGGTCGGGTTCGGCAGTTGCGGCCCGGCGAGGGGCACCGATCTGCCCTACGAGGGCGAGGTCTACACCCTCTACGTGCTTCCGGATTTTCAGGGAACCGGCATCGGCAAGAGGTTGTTGGCACGGCTTTTTACGATACTGTTGGAGAACGGGTCGGACTCGGCGCTGGTCTGGGTGCTGGCCGACAACCCGTCGAGGTTTTTCTACCAGACCATGGGCGGCGCCTTCGCCGCCGTGCGCAAGGAAAGGCTCTGGGGTGTCACGCTTCCCGAAATGGCCTACGCCTGGCCCGATCTGAAGCGGGCCGTGGCTCCCTCCGGCCCGGGTTCGACCCCGTGACGACCGGCTAAGCGGCCGGCAACGACCCACCGCCGCGGGAAAACGTTGCCTGGTTAAGGTTCAAGGAAGCGCCGTCCGATGTTAACATGATGCCGCCTTTGGACATCTCCAGTCGTCGTTGTAACGCGAGAGCAATGTATGCGCGCAAGCACACTTACACTGGCCACTTTAGCGATCCTCATGATTATGAGCCCGTCAATCGCTGAGAATGCGATCAGGACCGAGATGGTCCGCATCGAGGGGGGGACCTATCCGATAGGATCGCCGGAAGGGCGCGAAAGCGCGCAGCCCGAACACAGCGTCACGCTTCGCCCGTTCCTGATCGACGCGTATGAGGTGACGAACCAAGAGTTCGCGGCGTTTCTCAACACGCTCGACATTCAGGCCAAACGCGATGTGCCCGCAGGTGAGCTGAGCCCGGATGACGTCGAAGGCCGAGATGCCGACCGGGTGTGGGGCGGCGCGAGCGGCGATGAGCGCACCTATATCGAGATGGATGACACCGACGCGCGCATCGGCATCCGCAATGGCAAATTCGTGCCCGAGCCCGGCTTTTCCGACCATCCGGCCCCGGAAAGCACATGGGCGGGCGGACGTGTCTATTGTGCCTGGCGCGGCGCGCGCCTGCCGAGCGAAGCGGAATGGGAGGCGGCCGCCCGCGGCAAAGAGGGCCGCACCTATCCGTGGGGTGAGGCACCGCCTACGCCGGAGCGCGCGGTCTATGGGCGTGCACGCGGCAACACCGACCCGGTCGGCAGCCATCCGGATGGTGCGACCCCTGAAGGGGTGTTCGACCTTGCCGGTAACGAGGCGGAATGGACGAGCAGCCTGTTCAGGCCCTACCCCTACGACGCTGAAGACGGCCGGGAGGATCTTGAGGCCTCAGGCGAGCGCGTCACGCGCGGCGGCGACCATGTGTTCGATGTGAGCCATGATCACCTGACTGGCTATTTCCGTGACGGTTTCTCCCGTAATCCGCAACGTGGCCACCGCCACATCGGGTTCCGCTGCGCGAAGGACGTGAGCGCGGAACAATGATTGGCGTGACCGCGCTACGGTTCCCATA
>CBESNX010000084.1:0-6684 GCA_965531025.1 uncultured bacterium | reverse complement strand
GCCATCAGAACCCTTCCTCGTCCGCCCCGGAGACGGGGGCGCCGCCCTCTTTGCGGAAGGGCCCGCGTCTTGCCAGTGCGCGGCGCTCGAAGTCGACCTCGCGGCGCTCCTCGTCAAGGAAGCGCTCGACGGCCGAGCGCAAGCCGGCGTCCCGGATCCAGTGGGCGCTGTAGGTCGGGACGGGAAGGTAGCCGCGCTGGATCTTGTGCCGCCCCCCGGCGCCGGCCTCGACGCGCTTGAGCCCGTTTTGAATCGCGAAATCGATGGCGCGGTAGTAGCACGCCTCGAAGTGGAGGAACCTGTGATCCTCGACACAGCCCCAGTTGCGCCCATAAAGCGCGTCGCGGCCCATGAGGTTGAGCGCGCCGGCGATCGCCGTTCCGTCGCGCGTCGCCATCACCAAAACGACCTGCTCCGCCAGGCTCTCGCCGAGGCGCGCGAAGAACTCGCGGGTGAGATAAGGGTGGCCCCACTTGCGGCTCGCGGTATCGATGTAGAAGGCATAAAAGGCGTCCCAGTGATGGGGCTTGATGTCATCGCCCGTCAGCGTCTCGATGGCGATGCCGTTGGCCAGGGCCTGGCGCCGCTCCCTGCGGATCGTCTTGCGCTTGCGCGCGGATAAAGGCGCGAGGAAGTCCTCGAAGCTTGCATAGCCCGCGTTCTTCCAGTGGAACTGCTGGCCTTCGCGTAGGAGGAACCCGGACTCCCCGAACAGTTCCCACTCTTTTCGCGGCGGAAAGGTGACGTGAAGGGAGGAGATGCCGAGCCGCGTGGCAAGCTCCACCATCCCGGCGATCAGCGTCTTCGCCACGGCGCCTTTCGCGTCTTGGGCGCGGACCAAGAGACGCGGGCCGGTGATGGGGGTGAAGGGGACGGCGGCCTGCAGTTTCGGGTAATAGCGTCCGCCGGCGCGCTCGAAGGCCTCGGCCCAGCCCCAGTCGAAGACGTATTCGCCAAAAGAATGGCTCTTGAGATACATGGGCACGGCCCCGATCAGGCGTCCGGCCTTGTCTTCGAGACTCAAATGCCGGGGCAGCCAGCCGGTCGCGTCGCACGCCGATCCGCTTTCCTCGAGCGCGCTCAGGAACGCGTGGCTGACGAAGGGATTGTCCCCACCGGCGCAGGCGTCCCACTCGGCGGCGGCGATCTCGCCGATGCTTTGGACCACCTTGATCGTGACCGGCTCGCTTCCGTCGGGCATCGATACCACCGCGTCGCTCGTGAAAAAATTTACGCTTGCTTCCGCAAACGCAACACGGCATTGCGCCGCCGCGCTTACAGCGCCTGCCCCTGCGCGCGGATGAGCTCCAGGGCCTTGCGCGCCGGCAGGTAGTCGGGGTCGTAGCCAAGCGCCCGCTCGAAGGCGCGCTCGGCCTCCGCCGTCCGACCCTTCTCCAGGAGGATCTGGCCCAGATTGAAGTGGGGGAACTGGTAGCAGCAGTAGCGCTTGGCGCGCATGGCCTTCTTGAGCCAGGGGATCGCCTCGTCGGGCCGGCCGAGGTCGATCAGGTAGACGCCGATGTCGTTGTAGGGGTTGCCGTAATCGGGGTCGAGCGCGATCGCCTTCTTGCACTCGGCCAGGGCCTCTTCGGTGCGGTCCAGGTGGCTGAGCGACCAGCCGAGAAAGGTGTGGCCCTCGGCGGTGGGATGGACCTCGATGGATTTTCGGAAGAGCCGGACGGCATCCTCGTATTGGCCGAACAGGTGAAAGACGTAGCCCTGCTGCCAGAACAGATAGGACCGCTCAAGCGCGGGCATCTCTTCGGGCTCTTCCGCCGCCGCCGGCGAGGCCGCGCACACCCACAGGAGAGAGATGAGAACCAGGACGATTCTGGTATGTCGAGTACGACGGCGCCGGTCCATGTTTCCACTTCCAGGTCAGTCCGGACGCGGAACCTCTGACCCCGCTCCGGAAGAGAAGACCCGCCCCTTCCATCGGCCCTTATTTTACGTTCGGCTTGTGAAAATTAAACCCACAAAAGGCGGGGAAGATGGAGGTTTCACTTTTCGCGGCCGGGGGTGTCCTCCTCATGCGTCCGAGGCCGTTTCGGCGTAACGCACCGCGGCCTCTCATTGGCGCCCCTTCAGGCGATCTCGAAAATCCCCTCCACCTCGACGGCGACGCCCAGCGGCAGGGTGTTGACCCCGATCGCGGCCCGGGCGTGGCGCCCGCTTTCGCCGAACACCTCGGTCATCAGGTCCGAGGCGCCGTTCATCACCTTGGGCTGATCGGTGAAGTCGGGCATCGAGTTGACGAAGCCGGTGAGCTTCACGCAGCGCACGACGCGGTCAAGATCGCCCTCGCACGCGGCCCTCGCCTGCGCGATCAGATTGAGCCCGCAGAGCCGCGCCGCCTCTTGTCCCTCCTCAACCGTGAAGTCCCGGCCCAGCTTGCCGACGAATCTGATCTCTCCGTTCCACACCGTGACCTGCCCCGCGAGGAAGACGAGTGGGCCCGAGACGACGTAAGGGACGTAGTTGGCCACGGGCGTCGCCGCCTGCGGCAGTTCGATGTTGAGCTCAGCGAGGCGCGCCTCGATGCGTCCGGCCATGGCGTTATCCCGTGAAAGTTCGATCGCCGCCAACTAGAATAGACTGTCGGGCCGCCGGGTTCCACAGGTGGATGAGCGTGGCGGGACGCGCCGGCGCAAGGGGTGCGACGCCGCGCCCGCCCGCGCCTGCGGTCGGGCGGACAAAAAACGGGGGGACGTGCCGCTCACATCCCCCCAAGTTTCAGGGAGAACCTATACCACTAGTACGCAGTACTCAGCTACAACCACTGGTGGCGCCACAGGTATTGCATTTAAGGCAAGTCCCGTTGCGCACCAGGGTGAAATTGCCGCACGCGCCGCAAGCATCGCCCTCGTAGCCCATCAAACGCGCGTCGCGAATTTGATTGAGCTTCGAATCGACACTCCTGGCGAGGGCGGCACTGACGGCAACGGCTTCAGCGGCGCCGCTGCCGGTCAGGGCGTGGGCGGGGCTCGCCGCCGCGGCAACCGTTTCCTCGGTCGCCTCGGCGGCGGCGCCGCCATGCAGGACATACAGGTTGTTGCGGACGTAGCCGTTGCTGGCCAGGCGCTTGACGGCGGCCAGCGCCTCGTCGTCGGCATCCCGGGGCAGGTCGCCTTCGTCGTTGCCGCGGCCGACGGCATCGGGCAGCACGTCCTCCGGCTCGACGTGCGCGAGGTCGCTGCGGCCCAGATACGAGATCGCGAGCTCGCGGAACACATAATCGAGCAACGAGGTGGCCATCTTGATGGCTTCGTTGCCCTCGACCATTCCGGAAGGCTCGAAGCGGGTGAAGGTGTAGGCCTCGACGAATTCCTCGAGGGGCACCCCGTACTGCAGGCCGATGGAAATGGCGATGGCGAAGTTGTTCATGAGTGAGCGGAAGGCGGCGCCCTCCTTGTGCATGTCGATGAAGATCTCGCCGAGTCCGCCGTCCTCGTATTCGCCGGTGTGCAGGTACACCTTGTGACCGCCGACGATGGCCTTCTGGGTGTAGCCCTTGCGCCGCGCGGGCAGCCGCCGGCGCTGCGAGGCGATGACCCGGTCGACGATGCGCTCGGCGACGATCGCGGCCCGCGCCGCCTGGGGCGCCTCCGCGATCTCCGCGGCGAGGTCCGCTCCGGCTTCGTCCTCCTCATAGGCCACGGCGCTCAGCGGCTGCGACAGTTTCGAACCGTCGCGATAGAGCGCGTTGGCCTTGAGCGCCAGCCGCCAGGACAACATGTAGGCCTCCTTGCAGTCCTCGACCGTGGCGCCGTTGGGCATGTTGATGGTCTTCGAAATCGCGCCCGAGATGAACGGCTGGGCCGCCGCCAGCATGCGGATGTGGCTCTCGACCGACAGGCACCGTTTGCCGTTGCGCCCGCAAGGGCTGGCGCAGTCGAAAACCGGGAGGTGCTCTTCCTTGAGGTGCGGCGCGCCCTCGAGCGTCATGGCGCCGCAGCAATAGGCGTTGGCGGCCTCGATGTCCCCTTTGGTGAAGCCCAGCGCGTCGAGCATGTCGAAGGTGACGGCGTCGAGCTGCACCTCGGTAAAGCCCAGCGCCTTGGTGCAGAACTCGGCGCCCAGAGTCCACTTGTTGAAGGCGAACCTGATGTCGAAGGCGGATGCGAGGGCCTCCTCCAGGGCCGTGAGCGCGCCGTCGACGAATCCCTTCTCGCGCAGGCTCTGGTGGTTGACGCCGGGGGCGTCGTCCAGGGTGCCGCGGCCGACGGAGTAACGGACGATGTCCTCGATTTCCTCGTCCTTGTACCCCAGGGTCTTGAGACCCACCGGCACGATGCGGTTGATGATCTTGAAGTAGCCGCCGCCCGCGAGCTTCTTGAACTTCACGAGCGAGAAATCGGGCTCGATGCCCGTGGTGTCGCAATCCATCACCAAGCCGATGGTGCCGGTCGGCGCGACGACGGTCGCCTGGGCGTTGCGAAAGCCGTGTTCCTCGCCTGCCTCCAGGGCGTTGTCCCAGGCCCGGGCCGCCGCCACCGCAAGATTGACGTCGGGGCAGTTGGCGATATCGAGGGGCACGGGCGGGACCGACAGCTCCTCGTAACCCCCGCTTTCACCGTAGGCCGCCCGGCGGTGGTTGCGGATCACGCGCAGCATCGCCCCCCGGTTCTTCTCGAAGCCGGCAAACGCGCCGAGCTCGCCCGCCATTTCCGCGGAAGTCGCGTACACCGTGCCGGTCAGCAGCGCCGAGACGGCGGCGCCCAGGGCGCGGCCCTCGTCGCTGTCATAGGCCAGCCCCAAGGCCATCAACAGGCCGCCGAGGTTGGCGTAGCCAAGGCCCAGGGTGCGGTACTCGTAGGAAAGCTTGGCGATGTTCCGCGACGGGAACTGGGCCATCATCACCGAGATTTCCAGCACGATGGTCCACAGGCGCACCGCGTGCTCGAAGCCGGCAATGTCGAACCGGCCGTCGAAGCGGCGGAAGGCCAGCAGGTTGAGGGAGGCGAGGTTGCAGGCGGTGTCGTCCAGGAACATGTACTCGGAGCACGGATTGGACGCGTTGATGCGGCCGGAATTGGGGCAGGTGTGCCACTCGTTGATGGTGGTGTCGAACTGCACGCCGGGATCGGCCGAGGCCCAGACGGCGTGGCCGATCTGCTCCCACAGGTCGCGCGCGCGCACCGTCTTGTGAACCGCGCCGTCGGTGCGGCGGATCAACTCCCACTCGCCGTCTTCTACGACCTTCTGGAGGAACGCGTTGGGGACGCGCACCGAGTTGTTGGAGTTCTGGCCGGAAACCGTGAGGTAGGCTTCCGAATCCCAGTCGGTGTCGTAGGTCTTGAACTCGATGCCGGTATAGCCCTGCTTTGCGAACTCGATGACCCGCCGGATGTAGTTATCCGGGATCATGGATTTGCGCGCGGCGATGACCGCCCTCTTCAGGGCCGGGTTGTCGCGGGGATCGAACCGGCCCTCGCCCTCGCCCGATTGGCAGGCTTGCATGATGTCGCCTAGGTGCTTGTCGGCAAGCTTGGAGCCGGCGACCAGGGCGGCGACCTTTTGCTCCTCGACCACTTTCCAGTTGATGTAGTCCTCGATGTCGGGATGGTCGATGTCCACGGCCACCATCTTGGCGGCGCGGCGCGTGGTGCCGCCCGACTTGATGGCCCCCGCGGCGCGGTCGCCGATCTTCAGGAAGCTCATCAGGCCCGACGACTTGCCCCCGCCGGAGAGCGTTTCGCCCGCGCCGCGCACCTTCGAGAAATTGCTGCCCGTGCCCGAGCCGTATTTGAAGAGCCGCGCCTCGCGCACCCACAAATCCATGATGCCGCCTTCGTTCACGAGGTCGTCGGCGACGCTCTGAATGAAGCACGCGTGGGGCTGGGAATGCTCGTAGGCCGACTCCGAGCGGGTCAGCTCGGCGGTGCGGTAGTCGACGTAGTAATGGCCCTGGGCCGGCCCGTCGATGCCGTAGGCCCAGTGCAGGCCGGTGTTGAACCACTGGGGCGAATTCGGCGCCGCCATCTGGCAGGCGAACATGCACCTAAGCTCGTCATAAAATGCGCGCGCGTCGGCTTCGGTGTCGAAATAACCGCCCTTCCAACCCCAATAGGTCCAGGTGCCGGCGAGCCGCTTGAAGACCTGCTTGGCGCTGGTCTCGCCGGCGTAACGGGATTCTTCATCGAGCTCGGCCAGCGCCTCGGCGTCCGGAACATGGCGCCACAGCCAGGACGGGACATGGGCTTCCTCGACCGGCCTGAGCTTGCTCGGCACGCCCGCCTTGCGGAGATATTTCTGGGCGATGATGTCACGGGCGACCTGCGACCACTTGGCCGGCACCTCGATCCCGTCGAGGCGGAAAACGACGGAACCGTCGGGGTTGCGGATCTCGCTCGTGGCGCTGCGGAACTCGATGTCCTCGTAAGGCGATTTCCCCTCTTTCGTGAAATAACGCGCGATCCGCATAAGCACCCCCGATTGCTTAACACCCCGTTTGAGAAACGCCTTATTTCCCGGGACGAGCCGGGTTCCCGAAGCTCCCAGGTCTTGTAGTGTCCGGAACCCGGACCACAAAATCTAGGACCAAAAAAATTTCATTGCAACTAGATTTTGCGGCTAGAGACGCAGCACCCACAAGATAAAGCAAATTCTGCGGAATTGGCCGCGCGCGAAGTCTTCGGCGAATCAAGGTGTTAGAACGCCGCGTTGAAGAAACTTCCTCATCCG
>CBESNX010000083.1:0-6732 GCA_965531025.1 uncultured bacterium | reverse complement strand
CGGCCATAATACACGGCCATAATACACTGGGCGCAGGATCAGCGCACCCAAGCCGCCGCGCAAGCGAATATCGCGCATTTAACCGCTGACCTCGCCGGCGTATCGACCGGGGCGCGCGTGGACGGGATGGCGCGCGCCGCGCCGCTTTCCGCCGGTCGATGATGCGTGGTACAACCAGGCGCCGTCGCGGCCGATTGGGACGTCGCAATCGCCGAAAATGACAGCTCCGCGGAGACCGAGGCGCGCGTCGTTCGCGCCGCCGCGCGCGCCGCGCCGCTTGATCGTCTCCGATGGCCTCTTTGTCGAATTTTCCATTTTCATCGTATAATCATTCCTCCCTCAACCGCAGAGGTGCCACAGTGACGATAACCGACACAACCCCGCACGCCCCCGGCTCCCCCGCGGATCAACCCCCCGCCGAACCGCTGGCCAGGGACATCGAGGCCCTGGGCCGGCGCTTGCGGGAAGTTCGCGAAAGCATCGGCCGCGTCATCTTCGGCCAGGAACGAGTGATCGACGAGGCCCTGATCACCCTGTTGGCCGGCGGACACACGCTGCTGATCGGCGTGCCGGGCCTCGCCAAGACGCGCCTCGTCGAGACCCTCGGCGACGTTCTGGGACTCGACGACAAGCGGGTGCAGTTCACGCCGGACCTCATGCCGGCGGACATCCTGGGCTCCGAGGTGCTCGAGGAATCGGAGACGGGCAAGCGCTCGTTCCGCTTCATCAAGGGCCCGGTCTTCTGCCAGCTGCTGATGGCCGACGAGGTCAACCGGGCGAGCCCCCGCACCCAGTCGGCGCTGCTGCAGGCGATGCAGGAGCATAGGGTGTCCGTCGCCGGCCACGATCATATCTTGCCGACGCCGTTCCACGTGCTCGCGACCCAGAACCCGCTGGAGCAGGAAGGCGTCTATCCCCTGCCCGAAGCCCAGCTCGACCGTTTCCTCATGCAGATCGACGTGAGCTATCCCGACAAGGACGCCGAGCGGCGCATGGTGATCGCCACCACGGGCATAGACGAAGAGAAGCCCAGGAAGGTGATGACCGCCAAGGACCTGATCGCGGCCCAGAAGCTGGTCCGGCGCATCCCCATCGGCGAGAGCGTCGTCGAGGCGATCCTTGGTCTCGTCCGCCTGGGCCGGCCGGACAGCAGCGAGATGCCGGAAATCCGCAGGCACGTGGCCTGGGGGCCCGGTCCGCGCGCGAGCCAGGCCCTGATGCTGGCGAGCCGGGCGCGGGCCGTGCTGGAGGGACGCTTCTCGCCGTCGGTCGACGACATCCTCGCCCTCGCCCATCCGGTCCTGCGCCACCGCATGGCGCTCAACTTCTCGGCCCGCGCCGACGGCGTCACCATGAGCCAGACGATCGACCGGTTGTGCGCGCCCCTGGCCTGACGGGACAGACGCAATAGGGAACATGGCGGTCCAACGGCCCTCGACCCTGCAGCGGGCGGAAGAACTGGCGGCCGCGCTGCCGCCCCTTCTGGTCGCGGCGGAGCGGGTGGCGACCACCGTCGCCCAGGGAGTGCACGGTCGCCGCCGCATCGGGCAGGGCTATACCTTCTGGCAGTTCCGGCCCTACCAGCCGGGCGATCCCGCGCAACGAATCGACTGGCGCCAGTCGGCCAAGTCGCAGCGGTTGTTCATCCGCGAGCACGAATGGGAAGCGGCCCAAAGCGTCTGGCTGTGGCGCGACAATTCGCCCTCCATGCATTACCGTTCGAGCCGCAACCTGGAGGAAAAGGGCGCTCGCGGCGATCTTTTGCTGCTCGCGCTGGCGTCCCTTTTGATGCACAGCGGCGAGCACGTGGCGTTCATGGGGCAGGCATACCCCCCGTCCAGGGGCCGCGCCGTGCTCGCCCGCATGGCGGAGTCCATCCGCCGCGCGAAACCGTCCGCGGAAAACGTGCCGCCCGCGGAACCCTTGCCGCGCCATGCCCAGATGGTGCTGTTCAGTGATTTCCTCGCCCCCTTCGGCGAGATCGAGACCATCGTCAGAACCTATGCCGGGCGGGGGGTCGCGGGGCATCTTATGCAGATCTTCGATCCCGCCGAGGAAACCTTGCCCTTTTCCGGCCGCATCCTCTTCGAAGGGCTGGAGGAGGAGGGCAGCGCCCTGATCAACCGCACCGAGCGGGTGCGCGATGAGTACCAAGCACGGCTTTTACGGCGGCGGGAGGATTTGACGGCGCTTGCCCGCAGACACGACTGGACGTATACGGTGCACCACACCGACCGGCCGCCGCAATCGGCGCTTCTCGCGCTCTACGGGGCGCTCGCGCGGTTGCCGGAGGCGTGAGCGCCAATGAGGTTGTGACGGATGCTGACGTTCGGCCCGCTTGTTTTCACTTTCCCCTGGATGCTCGCCGCGCTCGCCGCGCTGCCGGTGCTGTGGTGGCTTTTGAAGGTGACGCCGCCGGCGCCGCGGCTGATTAAGTTTCCCGCCATCCGCCTGTTGTTCGGCTTGCGCGAGCAGGAGAAGACGCCGGCCAAGACGCCCCTGTGGCTGGTGATCCTGCGCCTCGTCCTCGCCACGTTGATCATCTTGGCGCTCGCCCATCCGCTGCTCAACCCCGGGGCAAGGCTCGCGGGCGGCGGGCCGCTTCTGCTGGTGGTCGATGACGGCTGGGCGGCGGCCGGGAACTGGCCGGCGCGAAAGGCGATGATGGACGAGCTTTTGGACCAGGCGGAACGCGTCGGCCGGCCGGTGATGGTGCTCGGCACCGCGGCGCCGGCCAGCGGCGCACCGTTGAGGCCGAGCAAGCTGCTGCGCGCCGCCGAGGCCCGCAACCTGGTCCAGGCGTTGGAGCCGAAGCCCTGGCCGGTGGACCGGGCCCGGGCGCTCGCCGCCATCGACGAGGTCGACTTGCCGGGATCCGCCCATGTGGTGTGGCTGAGCGACGGCCTCGAGGACGGCGCGGTCCCGGAGCTTGCCGAGCGCCTGCAACGTTTCGGCAGCCTGCAACTGATCACGGATACGCCCGAAAAACTCGCCCGGGCCCTGCCCCCGCCAAAGGGGGAGGGCGCCGATCTCACCGTCAAGGTGCTGCGCGCCGATGCCACCAAGGAACTTTCGCTGTGGCTCAGGGGCAGCGGCGAGGACGGCCGTGTGCTGGTTCGTGAACCGGTCAACTTCGCCCCCGGCCAATCGGCCCGCGAGATCCGCCTCGCCCTGCCGTCGGAGCTCCGCAACCGTCTGGTGCGCCTGGCGCTCGAGGACGAGAGCAGTGCCGGCGCGGTGGCGCTGTTGGACGAGAGATGGCGGCGCCGTCCCGTCGGGCTGCTCGCCGAAACATCCACCGACTCGCCCCAGCCCTTGCTGAGCGAGCTTTACTACCTCGAACGCGGCCTTAGCCCCTATAGCGAGGTCCGCAAGGGAACTTTGCGCGAGCTCTTGAAGCGCAGCGTCGCCGTCCTCATCGTGACCGACACCAACCCCCTGAGCGAGGCCGGGCGCGAGATGCTGGAGGCGTGGATCAAGCGGGGCGGCACCGTGATCCGCTTCGCGGGCCCCCGACTCGCGCACAAGCCCGACACCCTGATCCCGGTCAAGCTTCGCGGCGGCGGCCGGGCCCTGGGCGGCGCCATGTCCTGGGCGCAGCCCGCGGCGCTCGCCCCGTTCGAGGAGTCCTCGCCCTTCGCCGGACTTACCGTCGCGGACGACGTCCTGATCTCCCGCCAGGTGCTGGCCCAACCCTCCCTCGACCTTGCCGCCAAGACCTGGGCGCGGCTCGCCGACGGCACGCCGCTGGTCACCGCGGAGCGCCGCGGCCAGGGACGGCTCGTGCTCGTGCACACCAGCGCCAACGCCGAGTGGTCCAACCTGCCCCTTTCGGGCCTGTTCGTGCACATGCTGCGCCGGATCATCGCGCTCAGCCACAGGGTGGCGGGCGGCGGCGGCGTTTCGCTGCCGCCCCTGCAGACCCTCGACGGCTTCGGACGGCTGCAAAGCCCGCCCGCCGCCGCCGCGCCGATCAAAGGCAAGGCGCTTGCCGAGATCCGGGTCGGGCCCAAGCATCCGCCGGGGTTCTACGGCAACGATTCGGTGCGTTTCGCCATCAACCTCTCGGCCGGAATCACGGAGCTCAAGGCCATATCCGAACTGCCGAAAGGGGTGACGCGCAGCTTCTTCACCAAGTCCCGCGAACGCGACCTCAGGCCCTTGCTGCTGGCCGCCGCTTTGCTGATCGCCATCGCCGACATGTGGATCAGCCTGAGCCTGCGGGGCCTGTTTCCCAACCCATGGCCGCGGGGTGGGCCGCCTCGACGGCCCGCAATCAAAACCAAGGCAGGCGCGGCCGCCCGGGGCGCGGCGGTCGTGCTTTTGGCCGCCGCCCTGAACCTTGTTCCGCCGAGCGCCCGGGCGCAGGCGGAGGGCGCCGACGACCGCTTCGCCCTCGAGGCGACGCTCAAGACCCGGCTCGCCTACGTGCGCACCGGCGATCGTGCGCTTGACGAGAAAAGCCTGGCGGGGCTCATCGGGCTCAGTGCGATATTGATCCGCCGCACCTCGGTGGAGCCGTCGCCGCCCATGGCGGTCGACATCGAAAAGGACGAGCTTTCGTTTTTTCCCCTGCTCTACTGGCCGATCTCGCCGCGTCAGCCTGCCTTGTCCAAGCGCGCCGAGGAAAAGCTCAACGCGTATTTGAGGAACGGGGGGACGATTCTCTTCGATACCCTCGACCAGCGGCTCGGCACCCTGATCACGCCCGGCGGCTTCGCAGCCGCCGGGCCCGGGGCCGCGCGGCTGCGGCGTTTCCTGGCCGGACTCGAAATCCCGCCCCTGATACCGGTGCCGCAGGACCACATCCTGACCAAGGCCTTCTATCTCATCCAGGACTTCCCGGGGCGCTGGGCCGGGGGCACGGTGTGGGTGGAACAGGCGGCCGGCAGTTTCAATGACGGCGTCTCCTCGGTCATCCTCGGCGGCAACGACTGGGCCGGAGCCTGGGCGGTCGACGAGCAGGACCTGCCGGCGTTCCCCGTGGTGCCGGGCGGCGAGAGACAACGGGAAACGGCCTACCGCTTCGGGATCAACCTGGTGATGTACACACTGACGGGGAACTACAAGGCCGACCAGGTCCACGTCCCGGCGATTCTCGAAAGGCTGGGGCAATGACCGACGGCGTCACCAGCATTGTCTTCGCGCCCCTGATTGCTTGGCCGTTGCTCGCCGCCCTCGGCGTCCTCGCCCTCGGCATTGCGGGGCTCGGCCTTTTCAAAAAGGCGCGCGGCGTGGGCTGGCGGTGCCTCGCGCTCGCCGTGCTGATGCTCGCGCTCCTCAACCCGTCCCTCAAGCAGGAGGACCGCGAGCTTCTCGCCGACATCGCCGTGATCGTCGTCGATGAATCCCCGAGCCAGGCGATCGGGCCGCGCCGGGCGCACACCAAAGCGGCCCTTGACCATCTCGAGAAAAGGCTCTCGCGTTTTTCCGACGTTGAGGTGCGCATCGTACGGGTCGGCGGCGCCGAGACGGCGGCGGGCGGCGGCGAGGCCGCGGCGCCGGTGGAAGGCACGCGGCTTTTCGAGGCCCTTGGCCGCGTCCTTGCGGACGTGCCGCCCCAGCGCTTCGCGGGCGTCGTCATGATCACCGACGGCCAAGTCCACGACGCGCCCGACGCGCCGGAGAAGCTGTCCTTCGACGGACCGCTCCACGTGCTGTTGAGCGGCACCCGGAATGCGCGCGACCGCCGCCTCGTCATCGAGCGGGCGCCGGGCTACGGCATCGTCGGCAGCCGCATCCAGATGGCGGTCCGCATCGAGGACCTGCCCGCGGCGCCCGGACGCGCGCCCGTGCGCCTCGCCATCAGCCGTGACGGCGGGCCGAAGCGCGGCATCGGCGTCCCCGCCGGCGGCAAGCTGACCCTGGACATCACGATCGAACACGGCGGACCCAACGTCTTCGAGCTGGAGGCCGAACCCGCGGAGGGCGAGCTCACGCTCGAGAACAACCGCGCGGCGGTGGTCGTCAACGGCGTGCGCGACCGTCTGCGGGTGCTGCTGGTCTCGGGCGTGCCTCATGCCGGCGAGCGCGTCTGGCGCAACCTTTTGAAGGCCGACCCGTCGGTGGATCTGGTGCACTTCACCATCCTGCGCCCGCCCGAAAAGCAGGACGGCACGCCGGTGCGCGAGCTTTCGTTGATCGCGTTCCCGACCCGCGAGCTGTTCGAGGAGAAGCTCGACGAATTCGATCTCATCATTTTCGACCGTTACCACCGCCGCGGCGTGTTGCCGGTCGTCTACCTCGAAAACATCGTCCAGTACGTGCGCAAGGGCGGCGCGGTGCTCGAGTCGGGAGGTCCCGCTTTCGCGACCCCCCTGGGGCTGTTCCGGACGCCCTTGGGCGACATTCTTCCCGGCGCGCCCACCGGCGCGGTCATCGAGCAGGGCTATCGGGCGCAGGTGACGGACCTTGGCCGCCGCCACCCGGTGACGGCGGACCTGCCGGGCGCGGGCCGGCGGGACGGCGACGGCGCGAAGGACGGCGAGGGCCGGAAATGGGGCCGCTGGTTCCGGCTGATCGAGGCCGATGCGCGCCGCGGCATGGTGTTGATGCGCGGCATCGCCAACCGCCCGGTCCTCATCCTCGACCGCGTCGGCGAGGGGCGGATCGCCCAGCTCTTGACCGATCACATCTGGCTGTGGGCGCGCGGCTTCGAAGGCGGCGGTCCCCAGGCCGAGCTCCTGCGCCGCCTCGCCCACTGGCTGATGAAGGAGCCGGACTTGGAGGAGA